>NZWA01000008.1 GCA_002697505.1 Flavobacteriales bacterium
ATAGAATCACCAAGTGGATATTTAGTTGGTGATGTTGATGGTGATGATAAATACCAATTAAATGATGCCTACTTCTTATGGGCATACACAAGTGGAGTGTTTGCTACAGATTACACACACTACAATGGTGAAACTTATCAACAATGGTCAAGTATAGATAATTTAAATGGAACTGATGACACTTATACTTACAAACAAGATTATGATGGATTCACAAGAAACCAAAGAAGAGAGTTCAGTATATTTGTTGATGGTGATTTAGACCAAGAAACTGCAGAACTAACTACTGATGGTGGTGGTATTATAAGATTCAATCCATTAATGAATGATGTTGTTACTGGATTAGATATATTAAATATTAAAATTGGAGCAGGTAGTTCTACATTTGGAGATGACCATAATCCTGATTATTATTTTGACCAACCAGATGGAGTAAATGGTTCTAAACAAGTAGATATTATCGGAACTGATAATGATTCTGATATTGGATTCTACTTTACAGGTGATGTAAATCTAACAGGTGTTAAAGTTGATAATGATGGAACTGCAATTACACCAGTTGTAGATGGTACAACATATTATCGTTGGGGTAATTCACCACCCGATGAATGGGCAAGAATAGGTGGACCAGGTAATGGTGAAAGAAGTATGTCGGCAATGAAAACATTAATGACAGACCATGATGTATTATTATCATTCCCACCTGATTCAACAGTAAGAGTTCAGAGTGGTGAAATTATTGAAGTACCATTAAAGATTACACCAACAGAGGGTATTAATATTGCTGGGTTTGAATTTGAAGTAGAGTTTAATGTAAATGAATTAACCTTTATTGATATGAAGACTGGTAATTTACCAGGCCCTTGGATGACCTATGTAAATGTAGGTGAAGTTGAAGCAGGATGGCAAAGAGTTAGATTTGGTGGATTTGATTACTCACCAGGTAATGCTCCTACTAACTATTGGATTAACGAACAAATGAATGCATTAAAGTTAATGTTCAGAGCAGAGTTTCCTGATGAAGAGTGGAGTGAGGCTCCTATTAGATTCGTTGGTAAATATGCAGCAGGTAATCCAAATGGTGATGATTTAAGAATGGAAAGAGAAAGTGGTAAAGTAATGGTATGGAATAAGTATTGGGCATTCGGTGGTGGAGAACCAGGTGAAGAAGATATAACTTATAACTATCCAAATCCATTTAAAGAAAATACTAAGTTTCAATTCTTCTTAGACCAAACGGAACAAGTAAAAATTTACATATTAAATTCTAATGGACAATACATTGGAACATTATTAGATGAAGTAGTTGATGCAGGTATACATACATTTGACTTCACAAACCAACCAAGTGTTTGGTTACCTGAAGTAAGTGTGTATGAGAATCATCAAAAACTTGAACCAGGTGTTTACATATTTGTTTTACAAACTGATGATAGAATTAAAGCAAATAAATTTACGGTGGTTAAATAATGGAAACGATAAAATTTTTTGGATTATTATTTTTAATATTACCTGCAGGGTATTTCACTCTAAAGGGTATTGTTTGGATATCTGAAAAATTGGAGAACAAAAAATGAAAAATATATTAATAGGATTATTAATGATTGGTACTTTGTTTGGACAAGTAAATAGTGTCCTTACAATTTCACCTACTACAAGTGAAACAATATTGGGTAACCAATCACTTGCATTTAGAAATCCTGCAATCAACAATCTAAATGAAGATACACTAACACACCTTAGTTTTTCTAATGTGAAATGGTTAGGTAACATTGTTGATGATATGGGTTTTAACTATGTAGGAGTTAAAAAAGGTAAATTAGATTACTCACTTTTATACTTTAATTATGGGGAACAAAACCTTGCAGATGAAAGTGGTATTATAAGTGGTAACTTTTCACCAAGTACATTAGTTGCATCAGTAGGTTGGGGTACTAATTTACTATACAAAGGTGAGAAAGTAGATAGTGTGGCTCTTGGTTTTAGAGGAAAGGTTGTTAGCCATGATTTACATACAGAAAAAACCGATGGTATGTTATTCGATGTAGGTGTACACTTTCATAAATTATATGGAATTGTAAATTTAGATTTGATGGTATCTAATGTTGGTATCATGACCAAGATGAATGGTTATGAAATTGATATGCCATCTGCATTTAATGTTGGATTTAACATACCAATAAAAGATAAATGGAATATTTATAATCAATGGAATCTTTACGATGGATACCATACACATGGTCAAGGTGTTTCTTATAATTGGAAAAATATGTTATGGGTAAATGCTGGATACTATAACGATGTAACTTATAACTTAAATTATTCATCCATAGGTATGGATTTAAAATTCGAAAGATACAAAATTGGTTTGGGTATCTTAAATGGAGATGATACTCATCCATTAAAAAATACATTATTACTAACATTAAACATGGAGATATAACATGAAGAAATGTGATTGTTGTGAGTGTTGTAATTGTGATTGTAACTGTTAAGGAGAAATAAAATGGCAAAAGATATAGAACAAGCTATTGAAGATGTTAAAGGAAAGAAGTTTGGTGTATCGATTAACAATATTATTGCTATTGTTACTTTTCTTTCTACCGCTATTGCTGGTTGGTATAGTTTTACTGGCCGTATTGATTCGTTGGAAGAAGTAGTACAAGGATTCGCAGAGGCAAGTGATATTGAAATCGTAACCAATAACTTTAACAATATTGATGAAGAATTAAAGTATTTACGAGAAAAAGTAGATGGTTTAAAAACACCAAAAGTGAAGTCTTATGATGGGGATATAATTAAACTACAGAATGAGATTGATAAGTTAAAAGGTGAAATCTCAAGATTAGAGAAATTATTAAAAGACCCATTGGCTGATTTCAAGTAAGGAGAAATATGAGTAAATTTATAAAATTACTAATTGCAGTAGTTTTGTTTAGTGTGGGTACACAATTATTTGCACAAGACAAAGAAGTTGTAAAAGAAATTGTAGAACATAAATTTGAACAACATCAAATGATGAAGTACAAAGAATGGGAAGCAATGCACAAAAGATTTCATATGAAAGAGAAACGAAAAATCCAAGCGGATATGAAGTACAAATATATGAAACGAAAAAAACAAAAGAGAATAGTTACTCTTTTTGTTGTAGGTGGATTATCTTATTACATTGGATATGAAATGGGTAAAGATAATTACAAAAATAAAAAACATGGATGGGATAAACCATCTAACATTTGGAGGGACAAATGAAGAAACTATTACTATTATCGTTAATGGTTTTTATGGGATGTGCCGCATCAGTATCAACGGAGCAATATGTTGGTGAGTATGAGAAACAAAAATCTCTTGATGAAGTTGAAATAAATAAAGTTGATAATCTAAAGATTTTGGATGTTAAGTTCAATAAAGAACTTGAGGATAGATATCCAGAACTTGGAGATAAACGAGTTGCATTTGGGTTAAACCAAGAACTTGCAAATGTTATTTCTTTCATCGGTAGATTCAATCTTGTAGAGGCAGACAGAGATATACAATTATCTATGTTGAATGACCTTAAAGCCAACGAGGCAAAAATAGAAAAAACAAAGTACACTGCGTATGTAACGATTTATGATTTTGCAGTTAACTTGAAAGAAGATATCAAAGCTGGTAAAGTTCAAACAATAAATGAAACTATTGTTGGTATTCAAGTTAAAGTAATCAATAATGAGAATACTCAGTATGTTGTTGGAAGTGGACAAGGAAGAGCATCCACCATAGGACAAGGATTTTTAAAGAATCCTAATATGGAATGGAATCAGAGTTCTTTAAGTTCTGCATCTAACAAAGCTATGGAAACGGCTGTTGTCAATGTTATTAAAGCAATTGACAGAAGAGGTTGGTAGAATGAATGTGGCAGAGAGTTTTATTATTTATAACACTATTTAGTGCACTCTCTGCCCAAGGCTTTTTATATAGTTATATAGACCCTTGTAATCAAACTATTATTCGTGATAACTACAAGATAGAAAATCAGAATGGTGGTTTTTATGTTACATATTATAACAAATCTAAATTTTTCACATTCGAACAAATAGCAGATGGAACATTAGAAGCATGGGCAGAAAATGTATATCAAGATTTTGAAGATTTATTCCCTTGTGCAGTTAGAGTGGCAGAGGAAATACTTTCATCAGTATTGGCAAGTAACGCCACAGAACAATTTACAAAACAAGATGTAAGTAATGATGTAGGTGCAGTTAATTATGGTATCAAAACATCACCAACCGTAGATAGTAGTTGGGTAACATCTTTTAATAGCATTTACACAAGAGAAAGTTTTGATGGTAAATCAAGATACGATGGTAACTTTAGTTTTACTAATGATTTTAGTAGATTTAGTACATCGTATGGACAGGGAATAAACTTCCTTGCTAAAAAACAAAATCAAGTGATAAGTGCATCAGGTGTTTTCTTTAGAACATTTGAGGGTAGTGATTGGTTAGTATCAACATCATATGCAAAATCACTTGTAAAAAGAAATGCGGAAGTAATAGTATTGACAGGTGCATATGGAAGTGTTAGTGAACAAGCATTTGGAAACCTATCAGTATTATATGGAATGAGAACACCTTTAGAATTATCCTTTGGTAAAGTAACATTTACTAATTATGTATCTTACACATTACTTAGGTATTATAAGGGATTAAATTCAGGTAAACAATATTTATTATTAAAGAGTCCTATAATATTGATGCCTACGATTTCTTTTGATTTTCAATTGAGTCAGGCATTTAAAGTGAACTTAGGGTTCAGTATGGGATATAACACAGTTGTGAATGATTATGGTGAACGAAATATGACATATGCCATAATGTTTGGAACTTACTTTTAGGAGAAGAAAATGAAGAAACTAATTATGATATTATTAATGATGGGATTTGGATATACACAATCTCTACCACAACCAGCAGTTGTTGGTAAAGATGTAGATTTTCCTACATTAAGAATTTCACAATTTGTTAAAGTTGATGAGAGTGTCGGTATTGCAGATGATAGGGTAACTTTAGGTATTAGACAATTACTTGAAGAAGAACTTCAGAATACACGATACAGATTAACCGAAGATGATAATGCTGATTATACTGCTAATGTAGAGGTTCTTTATATTGGTAAACCAAATGAAGCATTTAGTATCGCAGGATTATTCAATCGTAGAAACCAAAGTACAGAAGTTAGATTATTAGTAAACTTAGTACAAAACAGAGAGGGTACTCAAAAGAGTTATCGTGGAACAGGTTCTACTACTACTCAAGTATCCGCTGCAGGTTTACAAATTCAAGAAGATGTTGAGTTTGGTAAAAGTGAACTTGGTGGTTCACTACGAAAAGCAATAGTTGATGCTTTACAGAACATTGAATAATGTTTAAACATCCCAAAGAACAAGGGATGTCATATTGGAAACATTGGTGGAGGGCAATGAAGTTAAGTGGTGCTCTCTTTATCCATGCTTGGATACCAGATGTTTTAAAAGATTATGCAACAGAGGAGTTACAAAATGGTAAATAAAAGAGAATTACTGATTGGTAGTTTGTTAAATTTAACATTTATTTTAGTAATCGTTGGAACAAGATATTTTTATGCAAAACAAGAAATGGATTTTCTTCTTGAGGATTCTGCAAGACAAGATATCTTGATTGAAGAATTAAGAGATTCTGTAGATGTATTGAAATTACAGAATGATGAAATACTTACAGATTTACATGAACACGATAAAACTCGTGGATATGAGAATCATAAATTAAAAAAACAAATGAGTGAGTTCCAAGTAGAATTAGATACTATTAAAGAACGACTTTCTAAAAAAGTATCTATTTATGATAGTAGGGAATCATCCTATTCAAGTGGTGCAGGAGTAGTACCATTTGAAAAGGAGTTTGGTACACAAGATAGTTACCTAAGAATTTTTGGTAGAACTGGTGTTGCTATCGTAAATGATAGTATTGTAGATTCAGAAACTAACTTAGGATTTGATGGAAGTATTGAACAAGGTAAACCAGTCATCGAACAAGGTGAAGTAAAAGGTGAATGGTATGCTGTTGTACCAGAGGTTCAATTTGATGGTTTAAAAATGAAAAGTAGGAGAAGTAATCCTTTCAAACTTAAACCACCAAGAAACCAAATTAGTGTTGGGCCATTTGTAGGTATAACATATGATACAGTAACAGGTTTAACAGAACCTGTTGTTGGGTTTGGAATTACTTACAATGCATTTAAAGTATGGGATTGGAGATAAATGCCGAATAGAGCAGCAAAAAGTAGAAAACAGAAAAGGCAGGCCTTGAATAAAAAGTGGGCTCGTGAGGGAAGAACTGCTAATCAACATAAAAAATGGTTAGCAAAACAACCTGCGAATAAAGTACCACAATATAGATAGGAGTTTACTATGGCAATATCTAAAGAAGATACTGCCCGGTCATATAAAGGAACCGTTATTGGCGATAATATGGTCGTCAGTTTGAATTTAAAATGGTTGGTGCAAATATTAACATTATGTGGAATGTTGGTTTATTCTTATTATCGTATAGAAATGAGAATAGTTGAGTTAGAGGATAAGTTTGTAGAGGCAGATACTCATATTGCAGATTTATTACAAAAACATGAGGCAGAAGAAGCCGAAAAAAGAATAGCTCTTGAAGAACAGATTAAGTTCTACGAGAAAGAGTTTAACATTAATCCATTAAGTTGGGGTAAAAAGAAGAAGAAAAAATGATAAAACTAAAAGACTTAATAATTGAAAGAATTGTTTTACCAGATGAATTCATGCGTGAAATAAAAAGGGCTGAAAAAGAAACTGGTAAAAAATTTAAAGTACCATCAAGTACAAAAAAACTTTGTATGATGGCTAAGAAAGATGGTTTTCATAAGATAGATTATCTTGGTAAACCAGGTAAGGCAAGAAAACCAGAATCATTGATGTATCAGGCATATGCATTTGTACAAGGATGGGGACATGGTAAGTATAAAAATAAGTGGGATTGGAGAAGTGATAAAAGCCAACCAGTTTTACAGAACATTCAAAACTCAAGTATTTTTTCAAGTTTGTTTGATTATGAATATTTAGAATACCATGTAAAAACAGATTTACAAGCATCACAAGTGGTTGCTAACATACGACCTGGTTCAAAGGATGTAGAACCAGCATACTATTTGGTAAAAGATTATTTAAATAGTTTTGGTACTCGTGGTAAAAATCGTAGGGATGATGATATCCTAACCAATAAAGTTCATTGGTGGTTAAACAAAAACAAAGTGGAGACATTATAATGTATAAAGAAGGTGATTTAGTAGAAGCAATGGCATTTCTTTTACAGGATATAAAGAAAATAAAAATCAGTAAAGTAAAAGAATGGGAAAAGAAATATTTTAGAAGTGCTGCTGCACTAACAAAACAAATAGATAATCTACATAAGATTATAAAGAAAATGAAATGATTAAATTAAAAGAGTTATTAACACTTCGTAGTATGAAATACTACACTACAGAAGAGTCCATAAAAAGAAAACATCAAGAACGAATGGATATGAAAACTTCTTTATGGGATGAGAATATTATCTTACCAAGAATGATGCCACCAGAGAATGATTCATCATTAACATTAAAAGAGATAAAGTATTTGGCAGAAATAGAACCAAGTCAAGAAGTTGCAGAAATGGGTGATGATGTTCTTAAAAATTTCATGGATTTAATTGAAAAACATGAAGTAAATGTTTCAGAAGAAATGATATCAAGGATAATAAAAGAAAGTGGTAAATTTATTATGCAACTTAAATATCATTATAATAGACCAAGACCATTTCAAATTGCTGAGTTCTATCAAATGGATTTAAATGGTACTGAATTAGATAGTATGAAAACACCAAGTTATCCAAGTGGACATGCAACACAAGGTTATTTAATTGGAGAGTATCTTGCATCAGTAGATAATCTTAACGGAAACATTTATAGAGATAAAGCTGAAGAAATAGCAGAATCACGAATTATCGCGAAGGCACATTATCCATCTGATAAAGCATATGGTAAAACTATTGCAAAGGCTTTATTCAGAGGTATGAAAAAATGATAACTCTAAAAGAGGTTTACCTATTACAAGAAAGAGAAGATTTATTATTTGTAGCATCTGAAATAGTAAAACACTATGGATTAAAATCTAAAGTTAAATTTGGTACATTTGGTAAAGATGAGGGTGGTTATAATTGGGATACTGATACAATAAATCTAAATAAATACTATCCAAAGGTTTCTGAGTTTATTATTACAGTCTTACATGAAATTCATCATGCTAAACAAATACAAAAATATGGTAGAAAGAAGTTTATGAAGAAATATACACAAGCTTCTAACATGGCTGATTTAGATGGTAAAGATAGATATTGGGCCAATAAGTGGGAAAGAAAAGCTGAGAATTGGGCAAAACAAGAATATCGTAAAAAATGGAAAAATAATTTCTAATTTTTTACTCTGAGTGCCATATATATTATTAACTATAGTTATGAATTCATTATCAAAGGTTCTAAGAAAAATCCAACCTTATTTTTCTCAGAGAAAATTACGCATTGACTAATAAAAATTACATTCTGAGGGATTTATATTATATTTATTAATAACTAAAAGCTTAATAATTATTACTACTAAACTTAAACTTAGGTTTTATATATGAAAACTCGTTCGGCAAAGAACAAAGGAAAAAGATTACAAAATTCAGTTAGAGACATTCTTCTCGAAACATTCAAAGACCAATTAGAACCAGATGATATTAAATCCACTACTATGGGAGAGAGTGGTGAGGATATTCAGTTATCACCTGCTGCTCGTAAACTTATACCATATGCTTTTGAATGTAAAAATCATGAAAAATTAAATATATGGAGTGCATTAGAACAGGCAGAATCTAATAGTGAGAAAGGAAAACCAGTCTTAATATTTAAAAGGAATAGAAGTAAGACATATGCGGTTTTAGAAATTAATGATTTTATTGATTTGATTAAATGAGTGAAAAATTTATAACGGATGTTAAATCCATAGTGATATTAAAAGAAAGAATGGAAGAGTTTAAAGATATGCCACTACCAGATGTAACGGAATTGTGGAAGTATAGGATAGGTAAAAAGAAGTTAAA
>NZWA01000009.1 GCA_002697505.1 Flavobacteriales bacterium
ATACTCTTGACAGCTTACCAAATATAATTGCAACTGTCTAGTGTTCATCTTGTTCAATTCTAAGTATAGGTGTGATTCTTTCATTCTTTCCTCCTATCGTGTAGACCTTAGTATACTCTCGACTTTACGCTTGTCAACCATTTTCTCCAGACGGTTGCGGATGATGCACCCTCGGATGTTGGCCTGACGCCATGCCTTTACGATACCTTTAAGTCTGACAAGTTCTGACTGTCTGACTTCGGCAAGTGTTTCTAAGAAGTCTGTTCTTGCCTGCATCACCTCAGCATAGTCACCGAACCCGTCGACCGCTGGACGGATTGCTAATTTGACTTGTGTGTTTTGTTTGCGATTGTTGCACACACCGCACAGGGCTTGCAGGTTGTCAAGACTTGTTTCACCGCCCTTCGACTCCGGCACAATGTGGTCAGCTTGCAGGGCGTCACGGTCACCGATACCACAAGCACGGCATCGGCCATTGTCACGATCGATCACTTGCAGCCGTAGACTTGCTGGAATTGCTTTTTTGCGTCTCATAATGTGGTGTCCTTAGTGGGTGGTGAATAATGCCAGTCTAATATATATATCGACAGATTGCAAGGGCAGCATTAGCCTGCCCCGTAAAAATCCAGACTAGCCTGAAAGTGTACAGACTCCGAATCCTCATAATCGACACGATCTTCGATCACTTCACAATGTTCTAAGCAATCAGGGCAGATCTGAGCATCGGATGGGACATAAGAACCGCAGCAATCGGTAACGTAGAAAATTTCAAAATTGTTACTCATAATTTAAACTCCTAAAGGTAAAACTTTTTTTCTGATACCTTATATAGATGCAATCGGCGTGCCAAAACTAAAAAAATTTTTTATACTTGTTTTATAGGCTTTTTTGTATTCTCAATATGAAACACCCTTTGCATTTTGCTACACAGTGTAGCATTTTGCATTGCATTTCGCTACACACTACACGTATGTACAGTAAATTATATGCTACGCGTATCATTTTGAGATATTTTTACCATATAGGCTTAGATAGTACACTTTTGTACACTATAGGGGTTAATATAATCGAAAATGAGATTGAGAATCAGTCTCAATAAGCCGCATGGCATGTAAAAATAGTAGGGAGGAAATAATAGATATGTATTACCTAAACTCTAAGGATAACTTGTTACTCTCTATCCAACAGGAACACATATATCGGTTCGCCTGTCTGCCAATCTTTCCCGGATGGTATTGCTTCTTCTCCTTCTTTTAAGAATCCAAAATCTCTGAGTCTAGATCTTCTTACAAATTCTGCCATTGAATATTTTGAATCTTGTATCCTATGATATGTATATGGTTCTACTAGAATCTTTTCATCCAAGACCATAAATGCCAACTCTTCATCTGTATAAAGCTTGTAGTTTTCTTTCAAGAAATATTTATATTCTACTCCACCATACATATCTGCTTCTTTTCTGCTTAAAGTTTCTTTTGGTTTTAATCCTCCCCTATATATTCCCTTCTTAAACCTTAACGTCAAAAACCTTTCAAGAGATAGTAACATATCAAATTTCAAATTAACCATTACACACAATTCCCAATCATAATACTTGCTCAAGTTTGCCCTAATAAAATCATACATTTCTTTATTTTTCACTTGACGCTCAATTTGTTCTACAGTTTTAGGTTCAGGCTGTGCCCCACCTAATCTATATATTAAATTCCTATTAACTTCCATTTTAAACTTTTCCAAGAATTGATCTTGAATCTCTCGTGTTGTATTCAAATCTAGTCTCTCACGAATAAAATCCTTCATTTCTGCACTATAACTATTTTGATATCCTATTCGCTTTTCAACAATATCAGGATATTTATCTCTAATTCCTAACTTTCTTTCCCATTCATATACTGATGCACTTGCTTCGCCTCCTCTCACTACTCCTACATTAGCTTTCCATCCAAATTCTTTTGTTAGCTTAACTACATCTCCTTGAAATTCCAACCACTTCTTTTCAAACTTCTCAGGAAAATCCCCTCTTCTATCCAGCATGTTATCCTTATGATTCCCTTTAGCCAAATGTTCCGCATTATAACATTTAGGATTATCACAAAGATGCCTTACTAATTCAGGATACTCTCCATGCTTTTCCCAATATGCTATTCTATGCTTAGTAAAATATTTTCTTTCTTCATCTATTTTTACTTCCATCTGAGCATATCCATTTTTATGGACACAATTTGATTCTTTACAAGGAGTACCATTATAAAACTTATCCTTGCTCCATGTAAAATTCTTTGAGTATCTATCTAATGTAATTGCTTTTTCTAAAAAAGGACGAAGATCTTTTTCATTAGTAGCTACCCAAGTATTAAATAAAGAACATCTATTCCACTTATCCAAATATTCCCTTTCTTTCTGCATAACTTTATCTTCATCACATCTTTCGATGATAGCATACTTAATAGAAAATTCACTATCATGATATCTTTCTTGCAGTTTTTTATTAAAATGCTTATTTTTACTTAGCTCATTCTTATGAGAACCTAGTCTAGTACCAATACTCACACTACTACCAATATAGCATTTAATATCGTTTACTTTATAATCTCTTTCAGGATGATTATCATCATAGTTCCATATAAAAACTATGGCATAGATACCACTAACACCTTTAACAGATTTCAAATCTGATACTATTTCCCAGTTCTGAATATCAGTATGATTTATTCTAATCTTTACATTTCTACTTTTTCTAATGTTACTGAGCTGAGCATTACTGATAGAATATTTATTTCTTATGTTTAGAGACGGAACTCCTTTATTGTAATCTTTTACAATCTCTCTTTCTTGCTGTGACGTAAGAAATACTTTTCTTTTTCTTTTCTTTACGTCTGTGCTTCCTTTTGGTCTAGGCATATTTTCTCTCCTTTAAAAGGTCTCCCTCGCTTTTTCCTGATCTGTAATTTTCTTCTTTGTCTGCGTAGCATATCCACTGTTACCTTAGATCCTGATCTTTCACTTAATAGTGCTGCTAATTCCTTATCTTTCATTTTATTACAGTTTTCCGCTATAAAACACAGTTCTTCACTGCTCCATTTCTTATATATTCTCATATTTTATGCCTTTAAAGTTGACAAATCGTGTATCATTAATATAATAATAGAAATTTTTACAATTGAGGCAAGATAAAAATGAGTGATATTAAAAACATTGATTCCATTCTGGAAGTTAAAGCTTCAGGATCACTAGACGTCACGGATGATTTAAACAAACCAGAGGGTAAGGCTATAGCTGAACTACTACATGAGCAAGAAGAAGACAACGAAACGCAAGAAGAAGAAGACAACGCTAGCTAACGGAGTATCAGAACAAGAATTTTTAACAGTATTAGAGAACATAA
Source organism: Flavobacteriales bacterium (assembly GCA_002697505.1). GTDB lineage: Bacteria > Bacteroidota > Bacteroidia > Flavobacteriales > BACL11. The sequence continues at coordinate 3,386 of NZWA01000009.1, forward strand.
GTAAAAGACTTGGACATAAATTTAAATTCGGATATCATAGTTACGAGGATATGAAGCAACAAGCAGCTATCTTTGCGTTAGAAGGATTAGAAAAATATGATAATAAACGTCCACTAGAAAACTTCCTATGGACCCATGTAAGAAATAGATTATTTAATTATAAACGAGACAATTATCAAAGACCTGATAAGCCTTGTTTATCTTGTGTATTTTATGATGCTCACTGTGCCACATCCACAAACCAATGTAATGAATATGACGACAAGACTAATTGTGAAGAATACAATACATGGAATAATCGTAACACAAATAAAAAGAACATAATGAAGCCCGTAGGTATTGAAGACCTTAAAGAACAAAATGTCAGTATTCCTAAATTAGCTAGTGATAATTCCATATTAGAAATAGTTTCCAACAAACAAGTTTTAAAAATATTAGATGAGAACATTCCTGCACAACACAGATCAACATATCTTAAATTAAAATATGGAGATAAGATCTACAAGAATAATCTTAACAAATTACTAGAATGTATTAAAACTATATTGAAAGAACATGGCTATGACTTCTAAGAAACCACCACGCAAACGTGGACAACTAGGACTAGAAGAACAAGAATTTATTAGAAATCATGTAGGTATTTTATCTACAGAAGAAATAGCAGAAGCTCTTAATCGTACAGCTAAACCTGTAATGAGATATATAGCTGAATCTAAAATTGGCATTAAATCTAAAGATGAAGAAGAAACCGACAAAACTCTAAGACGAAAACTACATGCTAAAACATTCTGGGTTGAAATAGAAAAACAATTTGACAAATCTACAGGAGAACTACAATACTTTGAAGACACATGGATCGGCTTGGTAAAACAATTCAGAGAAGACGTACTACCTGCAGAAGAATTACAAATTAAACAATTTATAACTATAGATATACTTATTAATCGCTCCATGAAGGAACGAAAACGCCACATAGCAGACACTGAAAAACTACAAGAGGAAGTAGACAGAGAATATAAACTACCAGAAGATTTACGAGATGGACCTAAATTAGCTAACTTAGAAACTCAACTATCATTTGCCCGTAATAGTATAGCTAACTATACAAACGAATATACTAAACTTTTAAACGAACAACAGAAAATCAGTAAAGACTTAAAAGCCACCAGAGAACAACGTATTAAACGTATTGAGGATGGTAAAAGCAGTTGGATCGGATTGATTCGTATGCTAGAAGACGAAGAGATCAGAGAAAAAGAAGGACGCGAGATGGAAATTATGAACATGTCAGTAGAACAACAAATCAAAAAACTTAGTGAATATCACGAATATCAGGATGGAGAAGTAGATACTCCTTTATTAACACCAGAAACAGTTCAGGATAAAAAAGATGACTAAAAAGACAGCTATTGTAACAGGTATCACAGGACAAGATGGATCATACTTAAGTGAATTACTATTACAATCTAATTATACCGTTATAGCATGTAGACGCCGTTCATCCACTAACAATCTAGAACGAGTAACTCACCTATTAGACGACCCTAATTTTATACTTACTGAATTTGACCTAACTGATCCCAGCGGAGTTTATCAAACCATACAAAAATATCAACCAGATGAATTTTACAATCTTGCTGCACAATCCCATGTTGGCACTAGTTTTAAACAACCATCTACTACCTTTGAAATTAATACCGTAGGTGTTACAAATATCTTAGAAGGCATTAGACATTATTCCCCACATACTAAACTCTACCAAGCCAGCACCAGTGAAATGTTTGGTCGCAACTATTCTACTGAAACAGATGGCAAGAGATACCAGAATGAGAAAACCGAGATGTTACCACAGAGCCCATATGGAATTGCTAAACTAGCAGCGCATAACATGGTAGAAATATATCGTAGTGGCTATAACTTATTTGCTTGTTGTGGTATATTATTTAATCATGAAAGCCCCCGAAGAGGTGAAAACTTTGTAACCCAGAAGATTGTGAAATGGATTAAAGACTATATAGCTAGTGGCAAGTCTCCAGACTTTCCCAAACTAAAACTAGGTAACTTAGCAGCTCACCGAGATTGGGGACATGCCAAGGATTATGTCCGAGCTATGTGGATGATGCTTCAACAAGAAACTCCGAAAGATTATGTCATTGCAACTGGTGAAACGCATAGTGTACAAGAATTTCTAGATTTAGCATTTAAAAGTGTACAATTAAACCCAGAGGATCATGTAGAGATTGATCCTGATTTATTTAGACCCGCAGAAGTTGAATATCTATGTGGAGATCCCACTTTCGCTAATAACGATTTAGGCTGGAATCCGCAGGTATCATTTGAAGGTTTGATACAAGATATGTTGGGAAGTTAGATATGACACAACGCAACTACGAAGACCCAAACTATAAGAAATGGAGAAAAGAAGTATACAGGAGAGATGGCTTCAAATGTAGATGGCCTAATTGTAAAGCCAGAAGAGGCTTGAATGCTCATCACATTAAAACTTGGGCACATTACCCTGGATTAAGATTTGACCCTAATAACGGTATAACTCTTTGCAGACGACACCATAAACAAATCCAAGGTATGGAAGACGCCTATGAAGCTATATTTCTCAAAATACTAGCCCATGATAGACTTCAGTAATTTTAAAATTATAGTAGACACAAGGGAGCAACATCCCTGGGAATTCAACAAAATGGAGAAAACTGTAGCTAAACTGGATACAGGTGACTATTCCCTAGAAGGCTTACAAGAATTCTTCTGTATAGAACGAAAAGGTAATGTAAGTGAGTTTGCTAATAATATAACCGAAAAACGCTTTAAAGACGTAGTAGAGAGACTTTCTAAAGTACAACATGCCTTCTTACTATTTGAATTTAACCTAGAAGACATATTAAGATATCCAGTAGGATCTACAGTACCCAAACGTATGTGGAGTAAATTAAGAATATCTCCAAAATTTATACTTAAACACATAAATGAGCTCCAGCTACTGCACAACGTTAAAATATTATTCTGTGGTGATGCTGCCAACGCAGAGAAGATGGCCTTAGCACTTATGAGAAAAATGTATGAGCTTTACGGACAACCCAAATCAGACGTTTGATGATGCCTGGCTAGGTCTAGGTGATTTATCAAAAATTGAGATTCCTAATAATCCTATGATTCATAGGACCGAGAAGGAAATTGAGAATCCAGATCTACATTTGATGAAGCTCTTGAAAGACCCTAGAAATGTTGGGGCAACTTGCAAGTTATTATTTAATATAGAACTACATCCTATGCAGTGTGTTATATTGCAGGAATTTTGGAATAGACCATTTCCAATGTATATAGCATCTCGTGGTTGGGGTAAATCTTTCCTTATGGCTTTATATGCCATATTAAAATGTACATTTACTCCTGGCACGAAGATCGTTATTGTGGGTGCTGCGTTTAGACAGAGTAAGATTATATTTGAATATATGGAGACTATATGGAGAAACAGTCCGATCCTTAGAAGTATATTTTCTGGGAACGAAGATGGGCCGAGAAGAGATGTTGATAGGTGTACGATACGACTTGGTGATAGTTGGACTATTGCGGTTCCTATGGGTGATGGCAGCAAGATCCGAGGTCTTAGAGCACATATTATTATCGCTGACGAATTCGCATCAATCTCTCCAGATATATACGAGACAGTTGTTGCTGGTTTTGCTGCGGTATCTGCTAGTCCCATCCAGAATGTAAAGGAAGAGGCTCGTAAGAAGGCGTTAAAGGACGCTGGCCTATGGAATGAGGAGTTTGATAGTCTAGAAAAAAAGATGGGTAATCAGGCGATTATAACAGGTACAGCAGACTATAGCTTTAAGCACTTTGCTCAGTATTGGAGAAGATACAAAGGGATTATAGAGAGCAAGGGTGACAAGCATAAACTAGAAGAATTGTTCAAAGGAGAAGTTCCTGATAATTTTAATTGGGACGATTACAGCATTATCCGAATACCATATGAATTAATTCCTAAAGGTTTTATGGATGATAAACAGGTAGCTAGAGCCAAAGCAACTATTCATACAGGTATCTATAATATGGAATATGCTGCATGTTTTACCAAAGATAGCGATGGCTTCTTTAAACGTAGTCTCATAGAATCTTGTGTTGTAAACGAGGATAACCCAGTGGTTATCAACAATAAACCAATTATCTTCGATGCAGTTGTCACGGGAAATCCTAATAATCAGTATATCTATGGGATTGACCCAGCTTCAGAAAAAGATAATTTCAGTATTATAATTCTAGAGTTACATGAAGATCACAGCAGGATAGTCTATTCGTGGACTACTAATCGAAGTAACTTTAAGGAAAGACAAAAGACAGGATTAGTTAACGAGCATGATTTCTATGGTTTTTGTGCAAGGAAGATTCGTAATCTAATGAAGACTTTTCCTCCTAAGATAATTGGAATGGATGCTCAGGGTGGTGGTGTTGCTATCGAAGAGGCTCTACATGATCCTAGAAATTTAGAAAGTGGAGAGCATCTTATCTGGCCTACTATTAATTATGATAAAAGTAAGGACACAGATTCTCAACCAGGATTACATATTCTAGAACTTATCCAGTTTGCCAAGGCAGATTGGACAGCTCAAGCCAATCATGGATTAAGAAAAGACTTTGAAGATAGAGTTTTATTATTCCCTAGGTTTGATCAATTAACTTTGGGTTTAGCTTTAGATAAAGAGGGCAAAGATATTATGGAGGCAGATTTAACTCCATTATATGATAATTTAAGTGAATGTATTTTAGAGATAGAAGATCTTAAAAATGAGCTAACTACAGTTGTAATGAGTCAAACTAGCACTGGAGCAGGAGCCAGAGATAGATGGGATACTCCAGAGGTTAAAATGCAAAATGGTAAAAAGGGAAGATTAAGAAAAGATAGATATAGTTCTTTAGTAATAGCTAATATGCTTGCTCGTCAAACAAGGCAAAAATTAGCTGCTCCTAATTATGATGTTATCGGAGGAAATAGAGCAGACATCATAAAACAAGATGGAGATATGTATAAAGGACCAGAATGGTTTACTAATGATGCTAATGACGATTTTTATACTGGCATTTATAGATAAAAAGTGTATTATAAACTAATAGCATTGCAATCCTATTACGGTTAAAATATAATATGACAAAAAAATATCCAAAAAGTGACGCCATTCCGGACCAATCTCTTGAGGGCGAAGAAGCCTACGTTACATGGGGAGATGATTTAAGCTCTAAACAGGAAGCTCTTAGCAAATCTTCAGAGTCTATGTCTGAATATACTGCTATCGAGCATACCACAGGATCAAGACGACGAGGTTTAGATTATTCTAATCTAGACACTAACACATCTGGTCGTCCAGGTTTGACTAAACTTGATTATGACTTTTTCAGACCAGACGAAGCGGTACCTAAAAGAGTTAAGATGATCCTCAAGAAAGCTGAGGATATTTATCAAAGAGTAGGCTTGGTAAAAAATGTTATTGATTTGATGGGTGACTTTGGTAGTCAGGGTATTCGTATTGTTCATCCTAATAAAAGAATTGAACGCTTTTATAAAAGATGGTTTGAGAAGTGTGGTGGAAAAGAAAGAAGTGAGAGATTTCTTAGTAATCTATATAAAAGTGGTAATGTTGTTGTTAATCGTCAAACAGGTAAATTGACATTAAAGACAGCAGAGAAAATGTATAAGACTTCAGCAACTGCTGATCTATTAATTGACACACTCGATGAGACCTCAGTAGACAAAAGAGAAATACCTTGGAAGTATACTTTTATAGATCCTGTTTATGTAGAAGTGTCAGCAGGTTCTTTGGCTTCTTTTGTGACAGATAAAAGATACGAGTTAATTTTACCAGCATCCTTACGTAAGACTATTAATTCTCCTAAGAGTGAAGCAGAGAAACAGGTAGTAGCACAATTACCAGATGAGATTTTGGAAGCAGCTAAAAGCAGAAAGAACTACCCACTTAACCCACAAAAGGTTAGAGTATTCCATTACAAGAAAGACGATTGGCAAAGATGGGCTTTCCCAATGATCTATTCTATTATGGATGATATTACGGTTATTGAAAAGCTAAAACTTGCAGACATGGCGGCATTAGATGGTGCTATTTCTAATATTAGAATTTTCAAATTAGGTAGTCTCGAACACAAGATTGCACCGACAAAAGCAGCTGCTGCGAAGCTAGCTGGTATTTTAGGCAATAATGTGGGTGGAGGTACGATGGATTTAGTTTGGGGTCCAGATATTGAATTATTAGAAAGTAGAACTAGTGTTCATCAATTTTTAGGTGAAGGTAAATATACTCCTCATTTAAATAGTGTTTATGCTGGTCTTGGTATTCCTCCAACTCTTACTGGTACTTTTGGTGCAGCTGGAACTACTAATAATTTTATTAGTCTTAAGACACTTACACAAAGACTTCAATATGGTAGAGATGTGCTAATTAAGTTCTGGAATGATGAAATTAAATTAGTACAAAAGGCTATGGGTTTTAGAAAGCCTGCAATGATTGAATTTGATAGAATGGATCTATCTAATGAAGAAGCTGAGAAGTCATTGCTAATACAACTAGCAGATAGAAATCTTATCTCTGATGAGTTACTACAGAAACGATTCGGTTTTGATCCTGAGATGGAGAAGATTAGACTTAACAGAGAAAAGAGAGAAAGAAAGTCAGATCGCATGATACCTAAATCCAGCCCATACCATGATCCGCAGCCAGAAAATTCCCTCAAGAAAATAGCTTTACAAAGCGGAGTAGCTAGTCCGAGTGAGGTAGGATTAGAACTAGATCCTAAGAAAGATGGAGAGAAAAGTTCACTCGAAATGCGGCAAGCCTTTAAACCAACAAAGTTGGCAAAAGACTCGAAAGAGTCTTTGCCTGGTCAACCGCAGCAAGGTAGACCCAGAAATTCTAAAGACAAAGAACAGCGAAAAGAACGCACTTTCACCCCACAAACAGGAGCGTCTTTACATCTCTGGGCATCAGCTGCACAGGACGAAATTAGCGAAATTATTAACCCAATATTGCTAGATTTCTTTGGAAAGAAAAATCTCAGAAGTTTAGCAAATGATCAATCTAAAGAGCTTGAAAATATTAAAAGCAGTATACTTTTCAATAGCACACCATTTTGCACAATAAATAAAGAATACGTTCAGGAAAAATTAAATAATTTAGATACCCAACACTTGACGACTTATAGTGTATGGTTAAGACAGTTGGCTTCCGAACTAAATAAAGATCTTACAGTGGATGATCAAAAGCAGGCGAAAGCTTCTTTTTATTGTCTACTAAAAAATAATTAGGGGTAAAACATATGATAATTTATTCTCAAGAGACAGATGACGGTTTAGCAGAAAAAATTTCTGCTTCTAATTCTATCTCTTATGCATCTATTGTTGAACCATGCGATATTGAACAAAATCAGATCAAGACCAAATCAATGGCTGCTATGAATGATGCTGATTTATATTATGTTCAGTCTATATTGGTTAGTTCGTCTTGGAATAGAAATGATGATGTTTTTGACAGAGCTGAAGTATGGGCAGCCCGAAAGACACCTGAGCACAAACCTACGAATTTAGAACATGATGAAAATTTAATTATTGGCCATATTACATCAAACTGGCCAATTGATAATCAAGGTAAAACTATTGCTGAAGATATTGAAGTAGATGAGCTTCCAGATAAGTTCCACATTGTTACTGGTTCCGTTATTTATAAAGCATATTCATCGCCAGAACTAAAGGAACGAGCTGAAAAGCTAATTGCTGAAATTGAGAACGGTACTAAATATGTTAGTATGGAGTGTTATTTTAAGGGTTTTGATTATGGTTTAACAGATAAAGTTACTGGAGACTATAAAGTATTAGCACGAAATGATAGTACAGCATATTTAACAAAGTACTTAAAAGCTTATGGTGGACAAGGCGAACATGACAACTATAAGATAGGAAGAGTTTTACGCAATATTACTTTTAGTGGCAAAGGTTTTGTTAATAAGCCAGCCAATCCTGATAGTATCATTTTCAATAAACGATTAATTGAAGATTTATTGGATAAAAAAAATGACAATTTATTAAAAACAGGTGTACTAGAAAATAAGCCCACAATCAATACAGATACGGAGAATATCGTTATGAGTGAAAATATCGAAAAACAAGTTGCAGAAATTAATGAAAAGTTAGACTCTGTTTCTGTAAATTGTGCAGACCAGGTAGCAGAAGCGCAAGCAACTGCTTCAGAACTACAACAAACCAATCAAACATTAGAGGCTACAATGAAAGAAAAAGAAGAATTGCTCGAAGCAAAATCAGAAGAGTTAGAAACTCTTGCCAAGAAGCACGACGAAGAAGTCAAATCTAAGAAAGAAGAAATGGCTGAGATGAAGAAAGAAAAAGAAGAAGCCAAATCTGAACTCGAAGAAGTAGTCGCTAGTAAAACAGAACTCGAAGAAGCTCTCAAAGCCGCTCAGACCTCTCTTGAAGAAGCCAATGAAGTTATCGCTGGCTACAAGATGAAGGAAGAAGAAATGGCAAAGAAAGAGATGCTTGCGAAGAGAAAAGCCAATTTGGTTGAAGCGGGTCTTGAAGACGATGCTGCTTCCGCTGCTGTTGAGAAATTTGAAAGTCTTGATGACGAAGCATTTGAATCTATTACTTCACTTCTTGCGGCTATGAAGCCAAAGGAAGAAGAAAAAGCTAAGAAACATGACGAGACTGAGGCAGCAATGCCACCAGCTCTGAAAGAAGCTTTAGAGAAAAAGAAGGAAGAGAAAGAAAAGGCTTCAGAACTTGAAGAAGCTGAATCTGCTTTGGAAGAAGTAGAAGCTGAAGAAACCGTTGATCTGAGTGTTGGAAACGACGAATCAGAAACTGAATCAGCAGAAGCTAGTGTTCGTAGTGAACTTGTTGAATTTGTAAGTGCTAGACTCGGTAATACCTCAAAATAAGGGAGAATTAAACATGGCTTTAAAACCAGATCGTATCGAAACACAAACTGATGTTTCATTTTTCATGAACAACGCTACATCAAGCACTATTGTGCGTGGTGGAGTAGCATCTGTCAGCACCGGTGGTTCTGGCGTTGCTATGGATGACTCTAGTGCAGTAGTATCTTATGCTACAGCAACTAGTGGCTGCAAACCTGTAGGCGTTCTTCTTAATGACGTTGTAAATATTGATCTCACCCGTCAGCACATTAACTGGCATAAGGATGAGGTTCAGGGTGGTGGCAAAGTTACTTTGCTACAAGTTGGTCAGGTCACAACTGACAAGGTTACTGGCACAATTGCTGCTGGTGATTCAGCCTATGTCGGTGCAAGTGGTCTATTCAGTGCAACTCCACCTGCGGATGGTACCACTGAAGACGAGAACTATCGCGTTGGTAGATTCTTGAGTTCTAGAGATTCCGATGGTTATGTCAAAGTAGCAGTCAACATTGCCTAAATAAAAAGGGAGAATAAAAACATGTCAGCAGAAACTAAAGCATTTCAACCAACTCCAGAATTAACTGATCTTTTAGTTAAGTCTGGTTCACAGCACAGAGAGACCTCTCTAGCTGCTACTGCAGAATTTGCGAAAGCTCTAGAGCAGCCTCTCCGTCAAGGTGTCCTTAGTGGCAACATTCTTGATGGTATCTTTGAGCCAATTCAATTGGCCCAGAGTGCTACTCCAGAATTTCCACTTGATTTCTTAGCCCCAGGTACAGAAAAGGACTTTGTTGCCTATACTGTTCCTAATCACGGCTATATTCCAGAGCGTCACGTCGAAGGCGATTACGTCATGGTTCCTACTTTTGATATCGGTGCAAGCATCGACTATCTCTTAAAGTATGCCCGTGATGCACGCTGGGACGTAGTAGGTCGCGCGATGGAAGTACTCGAAGCATCATTCGTTAAGAAGATGAATGATGACGGTTGGCACACCATCCTTGCCGCCGGTGTAGATCGCAACATCGTCGTATATGATAGTGATGCTACAGAAGGTCAGTTTAGCAAGAGACTTGTTTCTCTTCTTAAGACTGTTATGCGTCGTAACGGCGGTGGCAACTCAGCATCCAACAATCGTGGGTTGCTGACTGATCTTTATGTCTCTCCAGAAGCTATGGAAGACATTCGTAATTGGGGTGTTGATCAGGTCGACGAAGTTACTCGTCGTGAGATTTACACTGCGGCTGATGGTTCTGTAAACAGAATCTTCGGTGTCAACCTTCATGACCTCGATGAGCTTGGTGATGGCCAAGAGTATCAGTTGTTCTATGAGAACACTCTTAGCGCTACAATGCCAACAGGTCATGCTACTGAATTGGTTGTTGGGCTTGATCTTCGCAAGAGAGACAGCTTCATCATGCCAGTTCGTGAACCAGTTCAGATCTATGAAGATGACACACTTCATCGTCAGAAGAGAGCTGGCTTCTATGGCTGGGCTGAGCAAGGCTTCGCTGTTCTTGATAACAGAAGAGTCATCCTTGGCGCTGTTTAGTCTATCTTTATAGATGTTAAGTAAGAGAAGCCGCACACTTGTGCGGCTTTTTTTATAAGTTGATGTCTGGTGTACTAATAAATATAACACTATAGAGGTATTAAATATGGGCGCAAGTCAGTACGATTTTACTATTGAACAAGGCTCCTCATTTAAGATGTCTTTAATATATAAAGATTCTAATGGGGATCCTATTGATATTTCAGGATGGTGCGCTAGATTGACATGGCGAACCAGCTCTAATGCTACACAGACTTTTTCTAGTGATAATACAGATAAAAATATTTATGATTTTAATTTAGAAGGTACTTTAGGAAAAATTAATTTATTATTTCCTGCTGGTACTACTAATGGTTTTACATTCAATAATGCTAAGTATGATTTAGAATTACAGTCTGATGAGCTACACTATACTCAAGGTGGTAAATATGTCACCAGATTATTGTTTGGTACTGTAACTATACAGAAGAGATTTAGTAAGTCTACTACAGCATTGGAGTGTAATGAATGAGTGATTTTACATTGGAGATATCCGATACAGTCAGTACAGTTGATATAGAAATTTCCACAGATGATAATACTCAAACTGTAGAAGCTACAAGTACAGTTGTAGACACTGTAGAAATTAGTACAGGTTTTTCAGCAACTATTGTTTATGCTAGTGAGATAGTTGGATTAGATAATTATTTAACAAATTTTATAGATAGCTACAATATAGATTGTGGCACACCATAACACGGAGAATACACAATGCCAGTTAACACATTACTACAAGTTAGAAGAGGCTCATCAAGCGATTGGTCCACAGCCAATGGTGGTAATGGAGCAGTATTAGGTGCTGGTGAAATAGGTTTAGATACTACCATTGATAGAATTAAGATTGGTGATGGTACTACAGCATGGAATAGTTTAGAATTTCTTAGCATAGCTTTTGATGATATACATACTGCTGGTGGTAGTGGAGTAAGTATTACAAAGGTTACAGATAGTAATAGTCAAGTTACAGGTATTTCTTTAAGTGCTAATATTGTTGCTGGTAGTAATATTACTTTGAGTAATGCTGGTGGTCAAATTACTATTAATAGTACTGCAACTTCTTCAGTAAGTGCAGAAGATGTACAAGATATTATTGGAACAGGTCTTAATGCTACTAGTGGATTAGGATTAAATTATAAAGATAGCGACAATACAATAGATATTGGTGTTACAGGAATTAATTTAGATAAAGTTACAGATGTTACAGCTAGTGCCTCAGAAGTAAACGTTTTAGATGGAGTTACAGGAGGCACAGTATCTGCTAGTAAAGCAGTTGTTGTAGATAGCAATAAAGATTTAAGTGGATTAAGAAATGTAACAGTTGAAGGAGATTTAACAGTTAATGGAACGACAACTACTGTTAATTCTACAGTTGTGAGTGTTGACGATCCTGTAATGAGAGTCGGTGGAGATACAGTTCCAGGTAGTGATGATAATAAAGATCGTGGTGTTGAATTTTTATATCACGACGGATCAGTTGCTAAATCTGGATTTTTTGGTTATGATGATAGTACAGGTAAGTTTACATTTATTCCTGATGCTACAAATACTAGTGAGGTATTTGGTGGTACTAAGGGTGAAATTGACGCGACAGTAGATTTCAGTAATTTAGCTAATGTAGATATTACTAACACTCATATTAATGCAAGTGCAGCTATTGCTGTTAGTAAATTAGCTTCTAGTAGTATTACGGTAGGCACAACAGAAATTAC
>NZWA01000010.1 GCA_002697505.1 Flavobacteriales bacterium
CCATCAAACACTATGAATTGGTTTCAATGTTGAATGTTAGAATACAACAATTCCAACAAGTACTATCTTTCTAATAGTACTACATTAATACATGTGATATTTCCGTGAGTATATTCGATTTAATACACTTAACCCAAATCTATGGGGGAGTTGTCGAGTAGTAAATTAATCTTATACAAAATAAATTTCTTTAAGTAAGGTGTTTATAATCTCATTCATTATTATTTTTGTAAATGATATATATGGAAACTATAAATATAATTTTTCCAAACCAATTATTTGAAAAATCTGTGCTTCTTAATTCAGAATATTCACATTATTTGATTGAAGAGCATCTTTTTTTCAAGCAGTATAATTTTCACAAACAAAAAATTTATTTTCACAGGTGTTCAATGAAAAATTACTTTGATTATCTGCAATCTAAACAACTAAAAACATTTTATATCAATTCTTTCGAAAAAACATCAGATATTAGATGTTTTATTGATAGTATCAATACTGAAAAAATTAAAAAAATTGTTTGTTTAAATCCAGAGGATAATTATTTAGAAAGAAGGATAAAAATAACTTGTGAGGAGAAGGGGTTAAAATATAAATTTTATGATAATCCTGCTTTTATAAATACCAGAGAAAATTTAAAAGGATTTTTCAGAACAGAGAAAAAAAAACTCTTTCAAACATCATTTTATAAGTCTGAAAGGATTAGATTAAAAATTCTTCTTGACAAAAATCAAGATCCATTAGGTGGTAAGTGGACATATGATGATATGAATAGAGAAAAATATCCAAAAAATAAACAAACACCAGAAATAAAAGTTTCCAAAAAAACAAGTAATCACGAAGAAGCAAGTTCTTATGTTTTGAAATATTATAAAAATAATAATGGTCTAGTTAATAATGAATTTATTTACCCAACAAATTTTACAACAGCTAAAAGATGGATTCAAGAATTTTTACAAAATAGATTTGATGAGTTTGGGCCATACGAGGATGCTATTTTGAAAGAAGAGTCAATTATTAACCATAGTGTACTCTCACCACTGATTAATTCTGGCTTGATTACACCAGATTATGTTATAAAATCTATTATAGAATTTTATGAAAAAAATAATATTAGGTTAAACTCATGTGAAGGTCTAATTCGTCAAATTATTGGATGGAGAGAGTTTATTCGTGGAGTATATGTTTGTAAAGGAGTAGAGGAGAGGACAAAAAACTTTTGGAATTTTAATAGAGAAATACCAAAATCATTTTATAATGCAACCACTGGTATTGAACCAGTAGATGATACAATTAATAAAATCAACTCTTCTGGATATGCCAATCATATTGAGAGACTAATGATAATTGGAAATTTTATGCTGCTTTGTGAATTTCATCCAGATCAAGTATATCGCTGGTTCATGGAACTGTTTATCGATTCTTATGACTGGGTGATGGTCCCTAACGTATATGGCATGAGTCAATTTGCTGACGGCGGTTTAATGTCTACTAAACCATATATAAGCAGTAGTAATTATATATTAAAGATGAGCAATTATAAAAAAGGTGCTTGGTGTGAAATTTGGGATGCACTTTTTTGGAATTTTATGAACAATCAACGAGATTTTTTTTCAAAAAATCCCAGAATGAGAATGTTAATAAACAGTTTTGATAAGATGAACGCTACAAAAAGAGAAAGCCATTTACTGAAGGCTGACCAATTTTTAAACAGTTTATAAATAAATACTGATTTAAAGATAAGTTTTAAATCAAAACATCTTATTGTAAATATAATTTACTCGTTTTTGGAATGATCATTTTTTTTATCGGCAATCATATCTTCATTTTGTGTAGTGTTTGCCCAATTAATCATATATAGTAATCCAAATAGATAGAACAAAAATATAATACCACCAATAATAAACATACTTGTGCTTAACATATCTATTGTTTTTTTATGTCATTTCTACGTTGTCGAATAGCTATTGCAAATAATAATATTGTTGCTGGCCAATGTGCTGAATATTGTGCCTCCTCTGTATATCCAAAAAGACCAAGTGAAACAGAATATATCAAGCAGATAAATGCTAATATCACAGGATAATAAATTTGAATAAAATTTACTATTTTATTTTTTTTCATTTAAATATTTTTTACAAAAATACATAAATTTGTATAACTTTGCAATATAATAGTTATACAAAATAAATTATAATACTATTATTATTTTCATTTTTCAACTCTGATTTATTTCACAATATAATGAGAAATTCAGCATTTATAATTTCAACAATATTAATTAGAGTTTCATTTATGACTGAGGGACTAAACAATGTAATTCTTATAATTATTTCTGTATTATTTGGTCTTACTATTCAATTGATATACAATGAGTGTGAAAAGAGAAAATTATTTTAAAGATACTTTTTTAATAGACAATAAAATTTAATTATTGTTAATTGCTGTTTTAATAAATTCATCATTTTTAGCCTGCAAAAGATAATACATGTCATCTCCCCAAATATTTTGAGCTGTTTTGGAAATCAAGAAATTTCGTAGAAATTGTTTTTCTTTTTCACCAATACCATTAATATAATTTGGCTTGTATTTCATATCTAAAAATAACAAAAAATTAGAGTAAAATTTATTTTCATTTATATTTAAAAAATCCTCTTTGGAAATATTTATTTCTCGAAATTTGATGCTTTCATCAAGGCAAAACTCGTTAATCAAACCTAAACTAATTAACTCATTTAATTTCAAATAATTTAAGTTAGAATCTACCTCAATTATTATATCAGGATTGATGCCACCACTTGCATACACCTCTCTGCCAGATTTTGTTTTATAAACGGTTGAGTCAAAAACTTCTTCAACTAAATTATTTTTTTTATACGGTTTTTGTATGCATCTTCCTGAAGGGGTATAATATCTTTGGGTAGTAATTCTTAAAACAGAATTATCATTTAATTTAATTTGTTCTTGTACTAATCCTTTTCCAAAAGATCTCCTACCAATAATTGTTCCTCTATCATTATCTTGAACAGCTCCAGCAATAATTTCAGATGCAGAAGCAGATCCTTCATCAATTAATATTACAAGATCAGTGTTTGTTAAAGAACCATTTTTAGTGGAATATATTTCATCTTTAGCTCTTTTGTTGCCTTGTGTGTACACAATTAACTGATTTGCATTTAACAAATCATCACAAATATTAATTGCAACACCTAAATATCCACCTGGATTATTTCTTAAATCTAATATTAGTTTTTTCATTCCTCTTGTTAATAAATTTTCAACGCCTAAACTAAATTCTTCGTATGTAGTTGCAGCAAATCTGTTTAATTTAATGTATCCAATGTTATTATCTAACATAATTGAGGCGTCAACACTTTTTAAAGGAATATCATCTCTTATAATATTATAACTAATCAGCTTATTATTTCCTTTCCTATGAATCTCAACATTTACTGAGCTACCCTTTTTACCTCTTAACTTCTTAATTACATCTTCATTTTTTATTTTAACATTTGCAACGAGCTCCTTTTCTACATATACAATTTTATCTCCAGATAATATTCCTAATTTTTCAGATGGACCACCTGCTATTGGCGCCACAACAACTATTGTGTCATTGATGATGCTAAACTGCACTCCGATACCGCTAAAACTTCCTTGCATGTCTTCTTTTACCGCATTAAATTTCTCTGCATCAATATAAGAAGAGTGAGGATCAAGGTTAAGTAATATATCATTTATAGAACTTTCGTGCAGCGAATTAAAATTTATAGAGTCTACATAATTTTTTTCAATAATCTTTAATATTGACTCAATTTTACTTTTTTTTTGATCGCTTGAGAACCAATCACTGATAAGTACACCTAAAATTATGAATAAGGTATATTTTAAAATTTCTAAAAGATTTTTTTTCATAAATAAAATTATACTACAATCTGTTTAACTTCAACGCCAGATTTTTTTAAAAAACTTATGCCAGAAGTATCTTTATATTTTTTAATATAAACAACTCTATTAATACCTGATTGTAAAATTAATTTACTACAATCTTTACACGGAGACATTGTCAAATATAAACAAGCATTTTGACAATTATGATTTGATTTTGCAGTTTTAAGAATAGCGTTTGCTTCTGCGTGTAGTACATACCAATGTGTTTGATTATTTTCATCTTCACATTCGTTTGGAAAGCCCGAAGGAGTTCCGTTATAGCCATCAGAAATTATCATTTGATTTTTAACGATTAAGGCACCTACTTTTCTTCTATTACAATGAGATAAATTCGCCCATTCTTTTGCCATTTTAAGATAGGCAACATCGTATTTATATTGCTTAGATTTTTCCATAAATTTCATTGTACCCAGAGCCGGGGTCGAACCGGCACGAGTTTCCTCATTGGTGTTTGAGACCAACGCGTCTACCAATTCCGCCATCTGGGCTATTAAAAGTACAAAAATAGAAGTTTGATTTCATTTACAAACGTATTTTGTAAAAAATGAAATTTTAATCTGTTTTAATATGCCTAAATATGTATATTTGCCGACCTTTTGTAGTACTCATGAATAATGAAATTAAATTTTTTGCAGGAAGAAATTCTAAGCTATTAGCCGAAAATATAGCAAACTCTTATGGAACAAAACTTAGTGACTCTTCGGTCATTGATTTTTCAGATGGAGAGTTTGAACCATCATTTAATGAAACAGTAAGAGGTTCTCATGTTTTTTTGGTACAATCTACTCCTCCTCCGTCAGAAAATTTAATGGAGTTATTGCTAATGATTGATGCCGCAAAAAGGGCATCAGCCTATAAAATTATAGCTGTTATTCCTTATTTTGGCTATGCAAGACAGGATAAAAAAGGAAAACCTAGAGTTCCAATTGCTGCCAAGCTAGTAGCAAATCTACTTACTGCCGCTGGAGTTGATAGAATTATGACTATGGATTTGCATGCCGACCAAATACAAGGTTTTTTTGAAGTACCTGTTGATCATCTTTATGCATCTACACTATTCATCCCTCATATAAAATCGTTAAATTTGAAAAACTTGGTTATTGCATCACCAGATATGGGAGGATCTAGACGTGCGAACAACTATGCAAAGTTTTTAAATTCAGAAGTTGTAATATGCTATAAGCATAGGGAGAAAGCGAATAAAATTGCAAAAATGTTAATTATTGGAGATGTAAAAGGAAAAGACGTGATAATTGTGGATGATATGGTTGATACTGCAGGAACATTGACAAAAGCTGCAGATTTAATGATTGAGCAGGGAGCAAATAGTGTAAGAGCATGTTGTACACATGGAATATTTTCATCTAATGCTTATGAAAAAATTGACAAGTCCAGTTTAGTTGAAGTTTTTACAACTAATACAATTCCAAAAAATCACAAATCAAAAAAAATAAACGAACTTTTAGTATATGATCTTTTTGCGGATACAATTAAAGGTGTAGTTGATAATAGATCAATATCAAAAAACTTTATTTGTTAAATTAATATAAATTATAAATTACTTAAGTATGAAAACACTAGCAATTAACGTTAAAGAAAGAGAAAAATCTGGTAAATCTAATACCAGAGCGTTAAGAAATCAGGGTAATGTACCATGTGTACTTTACGGGGGAGAAAAGCAAGTGGTTTTCTATGCTCATGAAAATGAATTTAGAAAGCTGGTTTATACTCCTGATATTTTTGTTGTAGAACTAAATTTTGAAAACAAAAAAATTAATGCAATTATGCAGGATATTCAGTTTCATCCTGTTTCAGAAAAAATTCTTCACATAGATTTTTTAGAAGTATTTGATGACAAACCAGTTATTGTATCAATACCGGTTAAGTTACAAGGAATTCCATTAGGAGTAAGAAATGGTGGTAATTTAATGTTTAGAAGAAATAAAATTATCACAAAGGGATTGGTATCTAAATTACCAGATGCAATCGAGTTAAATGTAGAAAGCTTAGCAATTGGAATGTTTATTTATATAAAAGATATAAATATTGATGGGTGTCAATTTTTAGCTCCTGAAAATTCTGTTGTTGTTGGAGTTAAAACAGCAAGAAATGTTATTGAAGAAGCAAGTTCAGATGATGAAAGTGAAGAATCTGAAGATTCTAATGACAAGGATGAAGCAGCTAAAGATAACAATGAAACAAAAGAGGAAAGTTCAGGTGATTCAGAAAAATCTTCTGAATGAAATATTTGATAGTAGGATTAGGTAATCCTGGTACAAAATATTCAAATACAAGGCATAATATTGGATTTCAAGTTTTAGATTTTTTATCAAATGACTTGAAAGCTTCTTTTTCAGCTGATAGATATGCCGATGTAGCTGTTGCATCTTATAGAGCAAAAAATATTATTTTATTAAAGCCCAATACATTTATGAACTTGAGTGGCAAAGCAGTAAGTTTTTGGCTAAAAAAAACTAAACTTAATTTAAGTAATGTTTTAATAGTTACAGACGATATTTCACTTCCTTTTGGTACATTAAGATTAAAGGCAAAGGGATCAGACGGCGGTCACAACGGACTTAAAAATATTAATGAACATTTAAATACAACATCTTATTCAAGATTGAAATTTGGTGTAGGAAGTAATTTTTTTAAAGGTCAACAAGCAGATTATGTATTAAGCCCATTTGATAATGTTGAAATAGATAATATGTTAGATTTAAAAAAAAATGCAATTGATATAATTAAATCTTTTATATCATTAGGTTCTGAAAGAACAATGAGTATATATAATGGTAGATAGTTTATTAAATTATATTTTTTTTTAAATTTGTACAAAACTGGTATCGTGGCCGAGTGGCTAGGCAGTGGTCTGCAACACCATCTACAGCAGTTCGAATCTGCTCGATACCTCAAAAAATATGCTCGTTATTTTTAGCGAGCATATTTTATATATATTTGCTTAATAATATGAGTAGAAAAATAACAATTATATTCTTAATCTGTATTTTAGTTAATACTATCAGTTTTTCTCAAGTATGTGAAATTGATTCTGTTAACTATACACATGTAGATTGTTTTGGTGGAAATACAGGTTCTATTAGTGTTACATTATTACAACCTGATAGTGTGTATCAAAAAACCTATTGGTGGACTGGTCCTGATGGATTTTATGCAAATCAAACATTAAATATATCAAATCTTAAAGCTGGAGATTATGTTTTAACAATAATTGCCAATATAGTTCCAGGTGATCCAAGTAGTCCAATTTGGGATTCCAACTTGCAAGGGGACAGTCTTGGTGGAGCACCAACAGATACAATTCGTATTTATGAAAATTTACAAATCGGAGCTAATATTATTTTTACTAATCTCTGCGATAATAATGATTCTGCAAGTGCAGTTACGCAAATATATGGTGGTACACCGCCATACAGTACATTATGGAGTAATGGAGATACTGCAAGAAATACAAGTGGGCTGCTGCAAAACACATTAACTCCTTACTCCCTTACCATCTCTGATAAAAATAATTGTATCACAAACATTGATACTGTTGTCCCAACTGTCAGTGCAATGAATATTCTTATGAGTAATAATGTTGTTAGCTGTAAGGATGATAGTGATGGTTGGGTTCATGCACGTGTATACAATGGGACACCTCCTTTTAGTTTTATTTGGTCAAACGGATTTAATTTCATTGATAAAGATTCCTCTAGTATTAGAAATTTATCTCCTGGATATTATTTTGTGGACATAACAGATTCAATGGGATGTATTACTAGAGATTCTGTAAATGTTTTGTCAAATCCAGCTAAGTGCATAAAGGTATATGATGCATTTTCCCCCAATGATGATGATGTTAATGAGTTTTGGAAAATTGATAATATAGACGTTTATCCTCAAGCTATTATTTTAGTTTATGATAGGAATGGTAAGCAGGTATATAGGAGAAGAAACTATAAAAACACATATGCAGATTCTTTTTCAGGTAAAGACCAAAATGGTCAGATTTTAGCTTCAGGAAATTATTATTATATAATTGATTTAGGTAATGATGATAACGTGATTAAAGGAACAGTAACTATAGTAAGATGATAAGATTATTACTTTTTTGTTTTTTTGTGCTTTTTTGTTTTTTTGTTTCTGCACAACAAGAACCAATATTTTCACATTACTACAATAATGAAATCATCTTCAATCCTGCCACTTCTGGATCTAAGAAATATAATCAATTGACAATAAATACAAGGCAACAATGGGCTGGATTTGAAGGGGCACCACTATCAACAAACATTTCATTTCATGGCGCTGTAAATAATCGTTCAGCGCTTGGAGGTTATATCATGTATGATAAAGCTGATCCAGCATTAAGAGCAGATTTAAGTTTATCATATGCCTATCATGTGCCATTAGATTATGATAACTTTAACTTATCTTTTGGAATTTCTTCAAAGTTAATATACTACAATTTAGATTATACAGAGCTTGAAATACCAGTCTTAAATGATAACACAATTTCAAATAAAACATATACAAAAACTTCTCCGGAAGCCTCAGCCGGCGTACTTTTGTACAGCCGAAATCTTCGTTTAGGCTACTCAAGTATAAATATACTTCAAAATTCCTTTAAAGAATCTGCAAATCCTAATTACGAGAATATTTTATATCGAAATCATTTTATAATAGGAGCGTATAAATTTGCGGCTATAAATAATGATTGGCAGTTTGAACCATCTTTTTTATATCGTAAGCAAGAATTAAATACGGCTGTGACAACACTTTCTTTTAGAGCCTTTTACTTAAAAGATACCTGGGGGGGTGTAAGTTTTAAAAATGATGGTAACATAGGCTTCAATCTTGGATTTGGATCCGGAAATATACATTTTGCATATGCATACGATTATACTTTCAGAGGAGATATAGCATCATATAATTTTGGTTCACATGAATTAATGATTGAAGTGCGTCTATCGTCAGCAAATTCTGAAAGGCATATTAGTTTCTGGGAATATTAACAATCATGAAAAAGATTTCTCATATTGGTATAGCAGTCAATGATCTTCAAAAGTCATGTGAACTATTTTCAAAACTGTTAAATAAAGACTTTCATTCAGAGTTTGTTAGTTCTGAATCTGTAACAACTGCCTTTTTCAAAATGGGGGAATCTAAAATCGAGTTAATATCTAGCGATCAAGATGATAGTGCAATCACAAAGTATTTAAAAAAACATAAGGAAGGAATGCATCATTTAGCTATTGATGTTGACAATATTCAAAATGAAATTCATAGACTTAAAAAAGAGGGTTTTAGATTTTTAAATGAAACTCCAAAAATAGGTGCAGACAACAAATTGATTGTTTTTTTACACCCTAAAGATACTAATGGGGTTTTAGTTGAAATTTGTCAGTCAAGATAGTTATTAAATCTTGGTTATCTTTTAAGTGATGAGTTATTATCCCAATTTCATTTGCTGCATTAATATGTTGAATGGAGTCATCTATAAATAAAACATTTTCGGCTTGTAAATGGTTGTCTTTTAAAACATGTTCGAATATATTATTTGATGGTTTTCGCATACCAATTTCGTAAGAAAAATAAATTTTATTAAATACACTTTTAAATAATTTCCATTTGCATACATCTAGTCTATTTTTAAAGAAAGAAATATGAATGCTATTTGTATTGCTTAAAAGAAAAGTTTGATAATTACTCATCATACTTTTAATAAATAATAGTCTCTCAAGCGGTAGATTTAAAATCATTTTGTTCCAAGCATTTTTAATTTGATCATCACTTGCATTATTAGTTTTAAGTTTGACAGAGTCAAGAAATTCTTTTTCTGATATCTTGCCCGTTTCTAAATCATCAAAAAGTTTTTTTTGTTCACTTTTTGAATAATAGGATGTTGAGTTTTGTACACCTATTTTTTCAAATTCTTTGATTGTAAGATCATAATCAATATTTAATATTACACCTCCTAAATCAAAAATAATGGCTTTTATATTTTTCATTTTACAAACTTGCAAATTATTCAACAATTTTGATAGATTTGCAGATCCTTTTATTAGGAGGGCCCATAGCTCAGCTGGTTAGAGCACTTGACTCATAATCAAGGGGTCGTTGGTTCAAGCCCAACTGGGCCCACTAAAGGCGAAATAATTTTTTTAATAATTATTTCGCTTTTTTTTATTATTGTAAAAAAAACATGAAAAAATCAATTTTCTTTATTTAAAAAATAATTTAACATCTAATTAATTCTGACCTAATTCATTTTGTATAATATTTTTGCTTTTATTAGGTTATTTAATAAATTAGCTAAATATTTTATTACTCAATGAAAACACTTATATTATTTTTTTTCTTTTTATGTTACAGTTCGTTTTCTAATAATTTTACTGAAAATTTATTAAATATTAGTTCAAATAATGAAGATGATAATAAAATACATTCAGTATTTGTTCAAATATTAAATGCTTCTGTAGAACAAGCTGTAAACAAAGCTTCTTCAAAAAACGGTTTTTACTCAAATCCAAGTATTAAAATTCCATTTCCTGAATCAACTAATAAAATAAAATCTAAACTTATTGCTTTAGGATTAAAAAAGCAAATTGAAGAATTTGAATATAAAATGAATGTAACTGCGGAAAAAGCATCCGCTGATGCGTTAAATATTTTTTTACAAGAAATAAAAAATTTAAAAGCGAGTAATATAAAAAAGATTATTGATGGCGATAAAGATAAAGCAACTCAATATTTGCAAAAAAATTGTTATACATATTTGTATGATAGTTTTTTGCCAATTGTATCTAAAAAACTAGAGAATGAAAATGTAGTTAATTTGTGGGGTATGTTATTAAATAGATACAATAATCTTCCTTTCGTAAAAAAAATAGAATTTGATTTATATGATTATGTTACAAACAAAACAATTGAAGGGATTTTTGTTTTAATGACGAAATATGAAAAAAATATTAGACATAATTCTAAAAGTTCAAAGTCAGATAATATAAAAATTTTTTTTTAATAAAACCTTTGAATTTTGTATAAGCTACTCTCACATATTAAAGCTAATAAAATAATTTATTTACTTTCTGTTTTTATTATTGTCTTAATTATATATCTATTTGTACAAAAGAAAACTATGCAGCAAGAGATGGATTTAAAGGTTCAATTTATAGAGCAAAAAAATATGCTAAGAAATCAACTGGATGATATTGTTGATGAACACGAAGATCTGCTTAATGAATATGGAGAGTTAAATCAAGATTTACAGCAAAAAGATTCAGTTATAAGACAACAAGTTTTAGAAATAAACAGCCTTCTTGAAACTAAAAAAGATTTAAAGCAAGCAACTAAAAAAATAGAGGTTCTAAAAACAATTTCAAAAAAATATATTGCTACAATTGATTCATTGGTAAATGTTAATAAACGTCTTCGTTCTGAAAAAGACAGTGTTATTTCTGTTAATAAAAATATAAATTGGAAAAATTATAAATTAAA
>NZWA01000011.1 GCA_002697505.1 Flavobacteriales bacterium
AACATCTCCGCTCTTGTCCAATCTTTTACTAAACCAGACTCATCTCTGTAGTCCAATCTTATTGTAATAAACTCATTAAAATTACTCTGTATTGGCACAAATGGTCTAAACCAAAAGAATTCTGGATCAGCCACTCTATCTTCATCTACTTGCTTTACTTCTACAATATACCAAATAGGCTTATCAAAAGTCGAATCAGACATCCAACCAACTGTTACTATACCAGAAAATATATCATGGTTTATCTGTAGCTCTGGTACAGGTGGAGCCTCTCCCCAATGATCGTCTGCCCTGCAAAACAAGGAAACAAAAAGGAAGATTGGAATAAAAATTGATTTTTTATTCATTTTTATTACTGGTTAGCACTAATTCATTTGTATCTTTATCATAAACAAACAAATCATCATGATATTGACCATATTCTGCGATATATTCTTTAGCATCCGCTAATGTTGCTACAACCTCCAGAACCTCATCTTCTATTTCATTTTGTATTTTTATCTCAAACCTTGGTTGAGCTACGTTATCATGATCTAGAGGATGAAGTTCTATAGGAGGATGTAAATCTAATGGCACACCTTCCTCTGGAGGCGGTGGCAATATTATAAGATCAGGAATCGGACTTTCTTCTGGTTCTTTATGTATAATATTAGATATTATTGTCATTATGCAAAAAACTATTGCACCAATAAATATTCCTAAAGACAAATTCCTTTTCATTTTTTTAACAGATGTCACTAATCAGGTTGTTTTGCTAGTCTTAATGAAGTCCAAATTCCAACGACCATCATGACAAAGCCTAAGATAGCAGTCCATCCTTGTGAAAGGATTTGCTTCTCAAAAGCGGTTGCGAATACTCCTAGTAGGAATGGAGTCATAATGACTAATATGTTTGTTGTAGCTAATGCTTTATTGCTCATTTGTTTTTATGTTGTTAAGTTATGGGGGCTTAAATTTTTATCAGGCTTCTATAATATCATAAGCCCAATCTTTTCCGTACTTTTGTGTCATCAAAGCTATTGCACTTTGTATTTGATCTTCTCTAAAGAATCCTTTTGTTTTACCATCATCAATACCGCCAAATATTTTAATTTTATATTGCATCTATTTCCTCCTGCCTTGAATCTGGTTGATCTTCTTCATATGTATCACACTTAACACAATGATTTGTTTCTACTTTTTTGTGGATGTAATCACTTTCACATTCACAATCCCAATAGTTTGGATTTAATAATATCATTTTTATTCTTCGTTTATAAACCAAGATGTAACATCTCCATCGGTAACTGAGTCTTTTAAATAGTCTAGCAGTTGGTCACAAGCCTCCTCATAACTTCCTGCTGTAAAATTTAAATTACAAGACGCACTATAATACTTTGTTTCTTTATTTTCTTCGCTCATGATCTTATCATTGTTTTACTTACATTAACATCTGCTCTTTCATATGTCCAGTCTAAATTTTCCAATTCACTAATAACAAACTCTTGAATATTTTGTTCTAGCTCATCCTCAGTGCATTCAAATAGAATGTTTTTAAACACTGTGTTAAGATCTACTGTCCAGAGACTTGGTTTCTCTTTTGGTTCAATCTTTCTACCAAGAACATTATGCAATGTCTTTACTTCATTAGTAACAAATATTTTTTTATTCTGTTTTTCTAGTCGATCTTCAATCTCTTTGAGTTTTTTCTCTGCTTCAGGATAATTATCAAAAATAAAACCTTCTGCATACTCAGATGATACTACATCACCATCTTTTACAATATCCTCTCTACAATCAACTATAAAGCCTGTACCATCTTCATGAGTTAAAAATAACTCGTACTCATAAGTTTCTCCATCTTTGGCTACTTGGTCTGTTTTCTCGCTCATTCTTTTATCTCGTCAATGTAGTTAATATTAAAATCATGATCCTCAAGCAGTTCTTCATTAGAATAATTTCTAACCATATCTTCTGCTTCTTCTTTATTTTTAGCTTCTACTTCGTAGACATTCAGAATGCTAACGCCAACATAATATTTCTTCTTTTGTCTGCCGTTAACATAATCTTGCCACTGCTGTACTTCTTCGTTTGTATAACCTTTACTCATCTTCTTTGTTATCAATTAACTCAACAATTCTTGCAAATTCTTCACTGGCATCATTCTCTAGCCAATCTACATCTACATTTGTAGAACAAATATTTCTAATTTCTTCTATTAAGTCTATCACTTTATTCTCCTGCTTGCGTTTAATATTCTTTCTGCTTCATTAATCATGAGATCAAACTGTGCTTCCATCTCGTCGAATACATCTCCGATAGGATTGAATGCTTCCATAATTAAATCCTTGTGTTCTTTCAGTGTATCAATCACTGTACCTGCTTTTTCTGAATAATAATATCTTAAGGTCATGGTTTTAATTTAAATTAATTTAAATTCAAGGTCAAGAGTTTTTTTCAATAAATTTATCAATGTCATTCTTGACTTTACCATCCTCTTCATCAACTTCTAGAAACTCATCTAATTCTTTGTGCGATAAGTTCAAGAGATAAGCTCCGTAATATCTCATATCTTTTTCTTCCTCTGAGAAATTTTCTTCACCATTTATATCTACAGAACCACAAAAACAAAATCCTTCGTCTATAAAGTCCAACGCAAAAGTATAATCAGGAAACTTCTTTTGCAATGCTCTTACTATTTCTACTGGCGGATGCCATTCTGTACAGAACTCACCAAAACTATTTATTAGATTAACAGTGTCATCTTCACCTAAAAACTCTTCATGAGAAGTTTCAGCATCACTAGGGCAACCCCACTTATCAAAAGCTTCCTGACGATCATCAGGGTCGCACTTTATAACCTTCTGGAAAGAAAAGTTTTTTAAGATGTCGTAAAGTTCATCGCTTACTATTGTGTGATTAGCAACTTCAGAACCAAGAGAAGAAAAGATTTTTTTTGCTCCCTTTCTTATTGTTAGTTTATTTGTAATAATATTTGCCATACGCTTAATTTAGTTTTACCCACTTCCAAGAGTTGGGTGCTTTATATTTTACTATTGGTTTATCTTGTTCCCAAGAAATTATGTAGCGAAAACTTTCGCTGTTTGAAATATATAGTGGTCTATTTTGCTTGTCAACTATTTTTTCATACCATCTTCCACTTGTATGAACAATTAGATAATGATTATCTCCACCACCAACTGCTTCAGTATTTGCATGGTGTAGCTCCCACTCCTCTGAAGGAGCAGGAACTACTATATTGATATATGCAAAAATTAGTTTTAAAAAATTCATTTAACTGGCTGAAACCACTCAGGAGTTTTTCTTGTTTTCCAAGTAGCAAAATATGCTTTCTCTCCATTATAATAAGCTCTGTATGCTTTAATAGCACAATCATTTTTGTACTCTTCTGGCATGGCTTGAGCAAAAGGTGTCAAACCAATCTTAGGTAAATTTAATCTGTGGTAGTTTTTACCGCACCACTCAATAGCGTAAATAGATTTATGCACTTTACCATAACGTCTCGTATATTCTTGACACATAGCATAAGCATGATCTATTAACCACTCATAGTTTTCTTGTGATTCCCTAGCCCATATGGTGCAAGGGTGATTGTAAAAAGCTCTTTTGTATGGTGCTGTACCATTGTCATAAACCGCACAAAGCATTTGTGCCGATTCTAGAATCATTTTTACAACGTGTTTGTCGCACAACTGCTGTGCTGAAATTTTAGGATCTTTATCTACTGCAAATATATTCATACTAATCAATAGGTTCTTTTACGCAAAAGTCAAGGTAATCTTCTAGATCATTAAATGTTTTTGCTCTAAAATCAAATACCTGTTCTAATCTTTCTTTTTTATTTTTTATAGCCCAATGAGCAATCTTGATCGGATGTTCTTCGCTTGCTAACTCAGCTATTGCTTCAATCTCTTTTCTAAAATACATTTACTTTTTATGGGGTTACAGGCATTCTAATCTCATGCCCATTGCCATCTTCTTTAATTTCTTCAAATTTAAAAGCTGTAACATCTGAACTATTGTAAACCATTGCACAAAAATTAAGAATGTTTTTATACGCTTCCTCTTCTGATTCTGCTTCTATTTCATCTCTGAATGTAACTTTAAACTTCTTCATATGTTTTAATTTAAATTAATTTAAATTCGGTGTCAAATAAAAATTACTCCTCAAAATCCTCTATGTCAATCATATTTTTATCATACATCATGATAAATCCATCGCCATTGCATTGCATCCCCATTACATTATAATCAACATAATCAATTGCTTCGTCTTCTGTCATTCCTTGTTTTATAAAAATAGCAACAACCTTTTCATAATCGTAGATTATCTTTCCACAACTTGAAGAACCTGCAATCGCATCTTTTAATCCGTGTAGATACAGTGCGTTCTCTGAAATAATCATTTTAATTTATCTTTTGGATACACTTCTCTCATGTCTCCATCTTCATCAACCGCAAAAACTGTTCCGTTTGATTGCTCTGCGTTTTGTATAGCCATTTTTTTAGGACATCCTATTTGCAATTTTGTAGAATATCCTCCCATCTTCCTGTTCTTTCTATCAAGAACAATGTACTTAATTACTTCCTTCATTAATCAGAACGTAAGATGTTGTATCTTCATCAAGGTGTCCACCTGTGTAATTAGACAAATCTTTTTTTGCTATTTGCCCCTTTTCATTGCCAAGAGTAACATGAATTACTTCATTCTCTTCGTCAACTTCTGCTTTTAAAATCCAACCTCCTAATAAGGTAAAATTAATTTTTTCACTCATAAGCTTGTTTGCTAGTTTCTAATAATATTTTATGTATTTGATTTCTAGTTTTAAAATCTATTATTCTATTATCTTCGTCTTTAGGAGCTTCATCAATAACTTTATTATCATCTATATCTAATAAAGCTGACATAGATTTCAGCTTCCTCATAATACCAATATCTTTGTACTTTAAGATAGCCCATAGACCATCAATCTCTTCGCTTTCTGCTAATTTAATTGCATCAAGTAAAGTTCTCATTGTGTTAAGTTCATTGATATGACTTCACCTTCTGTCGGTTTAGCCGAAGTTTTTACTACGTTTGGTTGACTCTCGTCAATTACGATGTTTAGCTTTTCAAGCCAAACCCTACTTACTGGAACAAACTGTCTAGCACCAAAATAATTATTCAGTGTTTCCATGTCAATGTTTACAAATGACTTTGCTCCTTTTGGTCTACCTCTACCCATTGTTTTGTTTTTTAGTTTTATGTTTATTAGATTTGATGGCTTTTCCTGTCCAGATACTCAATAACAGCATTGAACTGCTCCTCTGTAAAAGGTAACTCATCATAGCCTTCGTATAAAATACCCTGATCACAAAGCCAGTCGTGGTGCTTCATAGCCATCTCTTTAAAAGAAAAAGATGTTTGAGTAGCATTGTGAATAACGTGATCATATTCGACTGTAATTCTCATAGTGCTTCTAATATACTTGGTTCGCTTTTAATGTCAACTATTTTTTTTAAATAAAAATTAAACCTCATAGTAAGATTTAATTTGTTCTTTTATAATTGGAATTGCTATGTTATCAAATGCCCGAACTAATGCTTCCTCTAATTCTGTTTGTACATCTTCGAGGATATAACCAAGCCCTGAGAAAGAAAGCATGACATGAACAGCTTCATGAATTATTGTATCTAAAAGAACTTCTCCTTTTATTTTATTAGATACGTAAATCTTTCTTTCGTCGAAATCTAATTCGCCAAAATCTTTCATTGTTTTATATACAATATCAAACTTTGTTCCTGCGACTATGATTTCTTTGGGCTTATAGTTATTTCGCATATATAATTTTAAGCAATAGCTCTTGCAAGATCCAATCCTTTTTTAGTTAATTCTCTTTTAGAGTCTATTTTCATTAGATTCTTCTTGATTAATATTGCTTCATAATCTTTCTGGATAGCTCCTTTTTGGAATCCAGTGATTGAAGACAATCCAGTCAATGACATAGCCCCTCTTTCTCCAAGAGTTTTTATGATTGACATCTCAGAAGCAGTTAAGCCGTATTTAAGTATTCCCATAGTCTTACAGAAATCCTGCCATACATATTTTGTTATCTCCTTTAAAGATCTAGCAGAAACGAATGTTTTTAAATCTTCTGCTTTAACAACCGCATCTCTGGGGTTACCTCTAAAAGTAGAAACAATATCTTCCTGTACGCTCTGCTTTATATCTGCTTTATTCTCCATGTTATCATAAAATATACTATATAGATCTTCATTTGAATATTCTTCAAAAGCAATATCACGAAGACGATCTCTCAATGGTTCAGCTAACTTCTGCTGATCTGTAGTTGCCATGCAGAATGATATTTCTCTAAAATCAAAAGTGTATGGAATAGTATCATGCTCAACTGTTCTAATAGGATTCTTATCCACATTAAAAACAGAAAGAAAAATCTGCTGTAATTCATTAGGCAAATTATGTCCTTCATCAATAAACAAATGTGCTTTGTTCTGTATCCAAACTGGATAAACTTGTTCGAAGAAACTATTTGCGTTTTTTATTGTTTTACCATTGACCTCAAGCATTGGAGGTCTACTACCATCTGTTCGCTGTAGAGCTTCTCTAAACTTACGAGCGAAGAATGTTTTACCGCCACCCTTTTGAGTAGTGAAATTCAAGAAGGGCATACGATTTGTTTTCTTATAAGCATCTATATAGACACTCAATGTCTTTTTGACAGAATCCTGTCCAATTGCGTCTTTGAAGACTTCGTTTACTTTTTGCATGAGGCTAATTTACTACAGCTTTTTATATGGTCAAGTATTTTTTTTGAATAAAAATTCCTTTGACAATACCAGTTTACTATTTATAATATATGTATTATGAAAGATGAAGAAAAAAGTATCTGTTGGATGGGAGTTATTCCAGAAAGTGAAAAACATAGAATGCGTTATCCAACAGACGAAGAAATAGAACAAGCAATAAACGAATTAGAAAGACTTGAAGAAGAAGATGAATAGATTAGAATTATTTTTTGGAAAATCATTTATCTTTTTATTAGCTATTCTTATCGGCATTCCATTAGGAATTCTTGCAGGTATAGTAAGCTTTGTTACAAAAGTAATAGAATACCCTTTTTATATATACATGGGTACTTATAAACAATGGTCTGATAGAGTAACTATGGAACGAGCCGATATGTGGACTAGACACATTTATAGAATGGAGCAAAAAAAACGAGAACAATCTGAGGAATAAAAAATGGATTTAAATGAATTATTAAACATTCACGAAGATACTTGCAATAGTTGCAGGGAAGTCATGGTAAAGAAAAACAGCGATTATACTGGTGGTAAAACCGCACAAGATATTTTTGCTAATTTTAACTCAGCCAAAATTATTGGTATGCATCCAGTAAAAGGTCTTTTGATTCGTGTCATTGACAAAATACAAAGAATTAATTCTTTTACTAACGACAAAGAACTTTCTGTTTCAGATGAGACTGTTACAGATGCTTGTGATGACATTGTAAACTATGCGATTTTAGCAAAAGCAATGTTGATAAAAGAACGAAAAGAAAAGAAATATTCCACAAAAGAAGAATTTGTTTTGCCAGATTAATTTTTTTATTTTGTTTTTTTATTTAATTTAAAGTTCTTTATTTGGCTTTTTTCTCTTCAAACTTGGGACTTTCTATATTTGGCTTTTTTTCGCTCAAACTTGGGACTTTTATGAATCCTACTATATTTGGCTCTTTAGCTCTCATTCTTGGAAGTAATTTATTACTAGATCTATTCTTAATTTTAATTAATTTAAATTCAATCAAGGCGATTTTTAAGCTATATTTGTGTAAAAATTATAGTGAACTTGATTGTTGTATCTGATTTAACTCTAAACGAAGGTCTATATTTCAGATTTCTTAGCATGACTGCCAAGTCTTATTTAGAGATGGATGTGCTAATTGAGGCTCCTGAATCTAAAATAGACTATTATTATAAGATTCTAAAGAAAAAAGGTTTCTATGACTATGTGTCAGAAATACTTAGCCCAGATAAAAGAGAAGAAGGTGTACGTTTAGACACCGAACATAACTACCCCTTAACTGTAGTCGCAGAAAGTATAAATTGTGTTAACGTTATGAGTTTAATCGGACAAATAAAAATGTTAGGATACATCAAGAAAGACATATCCTAACACCTTATTTGCAAAAATAAACGTTAACCTTTGACTTATGCCCCCTCGTCAACTGGATCTGGCTCTGGATCAGGAGTTGGTTCTGGATCTGGAGTTGGCTCTGGATCAGGCTCTGGTGGTGATGGCTCAGGTGGCTCTGGCTCTGGCTCTGGGGGCGGTGTATTTGCCCAAGTTCTAATAGCAGGTACAGCAGCAATGATAGCATCCATGGCAGCGGCTGCCTCTGGAACTTCTTGAATCATCTGCCAAAAAGGCTTTCTTCCGTTAACTCTAGAAGGTACATTTATATATTCAGCACCTTCATTATCAGCAGTTACTAAAACTTCTTCAGTTGCTCCATCATAAGGAAGCATTTCAATATTGATGCTCCCTTCTGTTGGTGCTGCCTCTGCTGTATTTGGTGCATAAATATTAATACTACGCAACCAAACAGAATCAAATGTTTGTTCTGGAGTTGCAGGAACCACAAATGGCTCGTCTCTTGGAATTGGATCTCCTAAATTATCTTCTGGCATAATTAATTATAGTTAAAATTATTATTATTTCTAATAAATCTTACACACATTTAAACAAAAAAGGATTTATAATGTGGCAACCTCACTGATGGTACTACTAAAGGCTTAATTCCAGTCTTTTTATAGCAATTTTGGCAAAAACTAACATCCTCAAAGGATAAATCTTTCAAATCAAATTTACCGCCTTTTCTGTCATCACACCCATCTATATTTGCATGATTGAGTGGAAAGTATGGATATTCCATCTCTTCAAAAATTGATCTATGTATCTTAGTAAAACCAAATCCACACCAATCTACCTCAACTAACTTATTTGGCTCTTCTTTACCCATTTTATCAAGCCATTCTACTGAAGTAAAGGGCATATGATGATGCTTTCTGAAAAAATCTTCATCCCAGTTGCCAACCATAGCTTGATCTGAATAATTTGATCTATACCAACCTGTAACGAACTTATGCTCATCGCCTATTGATAGTATTTGTTCTACCTGCTCTATTGTAAAATTTACATCAGAATCAATCCAAAACAACCATTCTGCATCTGGTGGTCTGGTATCAACAAATCCTTTTCCTCCTGTTGCAAGGTAATTGCGGGCAAAGTTTAGAAATAATCTATGACAAGTTAATATAGCAGAATTATTTTTATCACACCAAGATTGTAATCGTAGATAATTAGGCACTAAGTTGCCTGTAATCCCATTTGCTATCGGAGTTAAGAAAATACATTTTAACATATTGGTATTATAAACCAACAATATTAAAAGTTAAATATTAAATCAACTTATTTATCTTTAACTATCTCCAACTTATCTATATCTTTTCTCTCACCATAGATAACATAAAAATAATTAAGCGGTTCGTCAGTATTAGCCCCCACATAAACATCTCCATTGTCTTCTATTCTATCAACATAAATACTTTGATTCGGTCCTATTGGAGTTACATCAACTGTCATTGAATCAATATGCACTAATCCAGACCAATATTCTGGAGCCTGTATGCCGCTATCTTGTGATTTTCCTCTAAAGTAAACTCCATGTTCTGGACCCTCAATACAAGCATGCATAAGCTTCTTGTCTGATTGAGTAGGATGATCAATTAAAAATGATTTAGAACTACCGACAATATCTCCAATTACTTCCAGTGTGTAACTTGGACTTTGAGTTCCAATACCAACATTGCCACCATTAATGTAGCTGGCTCCATTATTTAATAATTTTATATTGTCTCCAACATTTAATGCTGCTGCTGATGATCCTGCATCACCTATGTGTAATTGAGGATTAGCACTTGAATTTGGTTGCAGCTTGATCATGTCTGACGGATCAGTTGGCACACCTCCTTCATACGTGCCAAAGAAAGTTGAAACCCCTTGGCAAAGCATATAGTTCGCAGAACCATCTAACTGACTCCTGTATAATATAATAGGATTAAGGTTTGTAGAGGCTGCATTTGGGCGCAGTTGCAACATAGGTGCGCCAGCAGCTTCTTGGACTTCAAGTTGAGTAACGGGATTAGTTGTCCCTATCCCAACATCACCACCATTAAAATAACTATCTCCATTCGAATTAAGTAGAACTCTTGTTACTCCTGCCGCTTGGTTTACAATAAGTCTGCCGTGCTCACTAGAGTTAGTCATAGTGACAATTTGAATATTTGAAGAATTTGTGTGTGTTATTCCTCCTTTTACAGTAAGTTTTTGCGGTGGATCAGTCGTTCCAATGCCGACATTACCGTCTGTTGTTATCCTAACTCTCTCTGCACTTGAACCATGTTCTTTAATTGCCAAATCAGAATTGACACCATTTGCATGGACTTGAAATGCCCAACCTCTATTTTGATAAGTGGCATCTTTTAAACCTAAAAATAAAGCATCGTCACCATCATCTGAGAAAAATGATACATCACCAAAAACACTTTGCGCTGCTGCACCTGCTGCTCCTGTATAATTACTTACCTGAAGAGTTGAGCTTGGATTATTTGTTCCTATACCTACTCTATTATTTGTGCTATCTACATATAAAGTATCAGAATCAAAATTAACATCACCATTTATTGCTAAAGTTCCTTGGTCATTCTCAAGAAACCCTCTAACTCTTAATCCGTTTTGAACATAAGCTCCAGCACTTGCACTAGCATAGAAATAATTATGCTCTACAGTTACAACACCGTCATTTCTAACCATCAATAACTTTTGGTCATCACTATCTCTAACATGAAGAGATGTAGTAGCATTGGTATTTCCTGCGCCTTTAACTTCTAGAGTTGCATCTGGGTTAGTTACTCCTATACCAACTTTACCATCCTCATCTATACGCATAGCTTCAGCGCTTTCAGTAGAAAAGATTAAGCTACCGTTTGTGCCAGCGTTATTTAAAGTAGTATTAACTCCATCAAGAGTAAGAGTAGTAAGTGCTGATGAGCTAGTATCATGAAGAGTTAAAACAGGAGTGCCGTCAGAAATTCTTACATCTCCTCCGTAAACATGAAGCTTTTCTGATGGATCAGTTGTTCCTACTCCGACAGCACCCATAAAAAATGCCCCCGTATCAGAAGAAGGAGTATTTAATAACTCTTTTAAAGTCGGTGTGCTTTCTTCTAATGGTTCAAATCTTGGTCCCCACCAATAAGTTTTAGAACCTGTATTTTGATCATAATAGTTATAAACTCTTTGTTTTGATAAATTCCATTGACTGTTTAATCCATCACTAGGACTTCCACTATCAGTAAACTTAAAAGAAGTAGCACCATATATTTTTCGACCATTCCTGTCGTAGATACCTCCATCTGGATGATTAGCTGTTCCTGAATGACCACTATCATATATATAGCCAACCATCAAATACCACTGACCAGTCTCCATGCCAGCAGTAGCCATTGTGGCTCCACCAATAAAATATGGATTGCTATTGTAAGTGCCATTTAGGTTGTTTACAAAATTTGTTCCTAAATATAAATTACCATCATTTGTTGTAGTTGTAATCTTCTTAACCCAAACAGAAGTTCTATATGATTTTCCTCTATCTATTTGAAATGTATCTGTATTCCAACCACCATCAGCATTGTCGCCAGTATCATTACTAGGAGTATGCCACAAGATAGCGGGTTCTCCGAATGGGTTTTCACCGTAGATTCTCGCATTCTCTGCTGTTGTTCCATTTTGTGGGAAAGAAGGAGTCGAACCGCTAACCTCTGGTCCGTAAAGTAGCCACTCATATGATTTTAGTAAATTACCATCTACCGCACCTTTATGTGGCATGACATTACCTCGTTGATCTATACCCCAAGCATTGTCGTGATTACCTGCTTGATTATTACCACCAGTGGCAGATAAAGTATCTATAGTGAAATAATCTATTCCACCATTACCACCATTAGATTCATAATTTAGTTTTACTCCATAAGTATCACTTTCTTGGAGCCAGAGAGTTGCACTATTATCAGTTGTAGATGAGTCTGTTATTTTTAATACGGGGTCACTACCTCTTACATGTAGCAATGAAGATGGAGTCTCTGTTCCAACACCAAGATATGGACCACTACTACTTGTGCCATGCAAAGTCATACCAATCATTTCAGTTCCCGCTGTTGATCTAGTGGAAAACTTCATGTCAGTCCTGTAAGGGCTGGAGTTTGTTTTTACAAGTATTCTCCCTACGTCATGTGAAGTAGAGGTATAATCTGTTTTAAATTGTATGCCACCTAAATCTGTATTGGCGCTTGGGTCAGATCCTTTTCTCCTTATTGAAAGTTCAACAAGATTGTCTTGTTTACTTAAATCAAGAATCGTAGCTGGAATATCTGTTCCTATACCAACATTACCATTTCCATCAATAGATAAATCTTTACGATTATCAGTAAGGTTATTTATAGTAAAATTACCGCCTAAATGTCTTATTTGGAAAGTGTCAGCAGAATCTCTTCTTAATTCAAATCCGTGATTTGTAGACGCTCCATCAGCGAGTATATAACCTTCATCCACATGGAGTTTTTCTGATGGATCAGTTGTCCCTATACCGACATTGGTCCCTTCTATAGCAAAAACTTCATTGCTACTAAATCCCATAAATGCAAGGCGTGGATTCCCTGCGCTGTTTACTCTAACTTTTAAGCCACCATAATCCCAACCAGCATTATTATTAGCTCCTGCTCTTAATAACCATTCATCAGCATTGGCAGCGTATGAGACAGGAGTAGCATAAATTCCTCCTCCATGAATGTGTAATTTAAGATCTGGATTAGTTGTTCCTATGCCGACATTACCGCCTTTTTCTATACGTAATCTGCTATTAGATCCACTTGTATAGAAATCATATGTTCCAACAGTGGCAGTTGTGCTTCCTGCATAAAATCTAAAACCGTTAATTAA
Organism: Flavobacteriales bacterium; assembly: GCA_002697505.1. Lineage (GTDB taxonomy): Bacteria > Bacteroidota > Bacteroidia > Flavobacteriales > BACL11. The sequence continues at coordinate 13,061 of NZWA01000011.1, forward strand.
ACTAGTTCCTGCGCTACCATGCTCTATGTAATTACTAGCAGTTCTAATTAAAGGTCTTGCATAACTAGTGGAGAAAGCTCCAAGTAATGCTCTTCCAGCAGTGTTTAGAAATATAGCTCCATCTTGATTATCTGTTCCAGCCCAACCAACATCACCCTTGACTATCATGGAACCTTCAGCATGAAGCTTTGCTGATGGATCTGTAGTTCCAACACCAACTCTACTACCGTTGACAGAATCAAGAATATTTAAAGCAAGGTCATCATCAAGGCTAACGCTTGTAAGTGAAGTTGTATTCCAACCAGTATCTCTTAATATGTATCCTTCTATTTCAACATATTGAGTAAAGCTTTTTGATGTAGGAACAAGAAAGAAGTCTGTCTTAGTCGCATCTCCATCTCTATTTTTATATTCTAAATTTATATGAATATCAGTGTCTTCTCCGCCACCTTCAACAGTTGCCCTAGGAACATTAGTTCCTCCACTATTTACAACAACAACACGAACAATTCTAAATACTTTTTCCGCTCCATCATATATTCTGATAGTAAAACCTGATGAATCTCCATTTCCGTATTGCTCAACTGTTCCAATGTAACGTGTGGTCGAACCCATTGCGACCTTCATGTTCATTCTGTTTTTTGAGTCGTTTCTTATTGACCCAAAAAGACCCGTGTTATCTCCACCATAAACATGAAGTCTTGATGTCGGACTATTTGTTGTTATACCTACGTTTTTAGATGAATCTACATTAACTATATCAGTCCCGCCAACTCTTAATTTAATATCATCAGCTTCAAAACCTATATAAGTATTATGATCTCCATTGTGGTATAGTTTTCCATTCATGCCAATGTCTCCATCAACATCTAA
>NZWA01000012.1 GCA_002697505.1 Flavobacteriales bacterium
ATAATTGTTGATCTATTATTAAAGCTTCCTGAATCGAGAGACAATTTGCAAAAACTGATTTTTCAAAGTTCATTTTTCAATGTCGTGGAAATTCCACAACTGGAAAATATTTTCAAACTAGTCGAGAAACATTTCAAATTCAACATATTTAATGAAATAGAAAAGGTTATAAAAACTATACCTGTTGATAATCAAAAACAATTTCGATTTGACATTTTACAAGCTACACTTCAAATTATAATTTCAAAAGGATTTCAAATTAGCTCAATACAATTTTTAGAAGATTTAGTTGTTAATCTAGAAAAATCCTACACTGATTTATTCTTGAAAAAGAAAGATTCAGTAAAAGATAAAAAGAAAAAAAGCAGTACGTTGGAAAAGATAATTGAAGAAGTTAGTAAACGTTCTGAATTATCAAAAATAAATTATTCTGAAAGTCAAATATTAAAAAGGTTCAATTTACTTTTAGCCTTAAAACAAGACATACTTTTAAATTTGGATCAAGATACTTTTACTGATCCCATTTCAATATTTGAAAGTTATGAAGAGATAATTAAATCAAGTAAAAACTTACTAGAATTTTTAACTAAACATTATCAAGACCACGAATTAATGTTGGCTTTTTCTGAAATATCAATAGCTGAGAAGCAAACTAAAAAGCTTGAAAAGCTAATAGGAAAAAAAGAAGGCATTTTTGATTTTGAAAATAATATTTTACAACTACAGAAGCATTTCAATATTATTGTCATTAGCTATGAATCATTAAAAGTAATATTAAGAACATTTATACTTAAGAAGATTGGTGCCTTAGGAAATTTAAATGAATTTTCAGGCGGTGAATTTTTAATTGATTTTTTTGAAAGTTTAAAAAAAGAAAAATATCTAAATCTTCAGCAATTATCAAAATATATTGATTCAAAACCAAAAAGTAAAAAAGATCTAATATTTGCTAAACTCTTATCAGTTTTTAATGTAAGAAGTAAGTTTATTATTTCAAATACTAAAGTTAAAGACGAATTGTATTTTAAAGATTTAGTTTTTTATTTTCTAAATAATAATTCTATTCCAACATGGGCTAATGTTGAAAATTTTGATTTTAATGATGTCGTTTTATTTATAAAAGTCATTATAAATAAAGAAGATAGATCTTACCTATTAACATTAATTAATAATAAGAGTATACAATTAAGGATTTCAAAAGTAATAATATCACTTCCTGAAATGGAAAAAATTAAATTTCTAGAATTAGTTCATTTTACAACCTCAAGTTTTAGCCTGTCATCACTTGTAGTTTTAATGGAGAAATTTTTCCAAGACTTTAAATTATCCACTTCACACGAATCAAATATGAATTACCTTATTGAGATTATTATTACCAGCGGTTTGTGGAATCAAACTAGTCTAATCTCATTTATAGAGAAAATTTATCTTTTAATATCGAAAAAAGTTAATTTTAAAAAAACTGAATTTATAAATTATCTTAAAAATAAAGGGCTTAATATTTCCAAAAATCTTATTCAAGAAACTAAAAAAAATGACTTAACTAATGAAGAAATAATTGAACTAATAAAATTTTATATAGAAACTAATGATTTTCCACAAAATTTAAAAAAACATCATAAATCAATACAAAAAAAAATAAAAGCCTTTCTATTAAAAGAAGATCCTATTACAATAAGCATTACAAATGAATATTTATTAAAGCCACGTATTTTTGGAAGAATTTTTTCTTTAATTACTTTCAATGACCTTTTAGATACTATTGAAAGAAACATATTCAGGAAATTTCCAATATTTAAATATGTAGGTGAAGCAATTCGGGAATTAAATCAAAAAAATGAATTTTCAAAAAAGGAAAAGGTAGTTTTATCTATAAATCTTTTAATTCAATTTAAAAATCAGGTAACAGAAAAAAAGTTGAGAAATTATTTTGGTCAGATTTTTATAGAAAGTCCTGATACTTTTGATTCTGTTTTGCTCTTAATTAAAAATAAATTTGATGGATTGGAAAAAGAAAAAGATCAAACTCAAAAAATATTTTTTGAAGAAATTTTATCTTCTAAAAATGACATATCAAGTCAATTAGAAACAACATTAAACCCTTTAGATATTCTAGACTATTATTTAGAGATTGGATCAATAAGCTATGAGAGTAAAAAGTTTTCTAAATCTCAACTTTTTAATGTTTTAGAAAAATTTATAAAAGAGGACACTTTAACAGCAAAAAGGATTTTGTTTGAATGGGTAAAATCTGATTTGAAAATAAAACGTCTATTGGATTTAATCCCTACTAAAAAAAAGTTTTTTATTATTGAAAATATTCATCCAAAACTTGCCAAGTATATAGAGTTTTTTTCTATCTCTGTAAATCAATTTTTTGGTGCTCCTATCTCAAAACTTTTCTCATTAAAAAATGATAAAGAGCTTGAACGAAAAATCATAAAATACTGGTTGAAAAGAAATATTTTCCTTGATTCACCCTTTGAAATAATTGTATTACTTTTTGATGAGCTACTAACCAAAGAAAAGGTATCTAGTAAGGTTTTCTTTGAAGATCAATTAAATTCCGAACAAGAGATCCCCCTTGAAATGAATAATTTTTTATTATCGTTTAAACAGAGTTATATTAATTTCAAAAATCAACTTTCAGAAGAACTTATACTCCAGGAAGAGCAGGGTGGTCTTGAAGAGGATGATAATCAGGATGCAATTTTAATTAAAAATGCGGGACTAATTATTTTATGGCCTTTTTTTTATAGGCTTTTTGATAAATGTGGATTTATAATAGATAAAAAATTTAAAGATGACGAATCCGTTCAAAAATCAATTTTAATGATGCAGTATTTAGTAACTGGATCAACTGAATTCAAGGAACATGAATTAGTTTTAAATAAGATTTTATGTGGAGTCCCAAAAAATAGTTTTGTGGATATAGAACTTGAAATAGATAGTGTTCATCTTGAACTTTGCGAATCTCTTTTAAGTGGTGTTTTGAAAAATTGGGAAAAGCTGAGCAATTCTTCTATTGAAACTTTGAGAACCACATTTCTAATAAGAGAGGGTATTCTGAGCCAGAATGAGGAGCTAGATTTTAATCTTAATGTTATTAAAGGTCCATTCGATATGTTGATTGAAACAATCCCTTGGAATATTTCAATTATTCAAACTACATTTATGAAGAATAGATTAATTGTGGATTGGAAATAATTCTATATGAAAAACTCTGAGTTCTTAAAGGGTAATAGCATCACAATTCAAAATGAATTGAATTGGTTATCTAGTCTAATTGATAATAGGTTAGATTATTTCTTCTCAACAAAGGAAGATAAAGTATTTATTAAAACTGATACTCCGGACTTGGATTCAGATAATAGTAATATGTCAGCCTTTATTAAAGAAAATTTGAAAGATGACTTTGAAAGAGTTTTAATTATTGGTGCTATCGCTACCATTTATTTTCCAGAATTATATGACCGTTTTTTGATTAAAAATAAAGTATTAGATAAACCTTTTACTGAATTCGGAGGACTTAAGACATCTGAGACAAATTATTTTTTACCAACTCTTAGAACTTTTGCGTTTATATTGTATGGAGATTCAATTGAATACAAAGTTAAACTTAAATCTTATTTCAATTTCGATCATATTTTCAAACAGAAAAAAATAATTAGCCTTGAGGATATAACACAGAAGAATAGTTTTTTAGACAAAACATTACATTTAGGAGAGGAATTTATTTTACATATAACAAGTGGAAAGCAGTTTCAACCTTCTTATAGCTCTAAATTCCCAGCAAACAGGTTAGAAACACCCTTTGATTGGGATGATCTTGTGCTTGAAGATTCTGCTTTAGATGAAATTAATATGATTGACGCTTGGTTAAAAAATCAAAAACATTTTGATAATAATAAGCTAATGAGTAAAAAAATAAATAAAGGATATAAAGCGCTTTTTTATGGTCCTCCTGGAACAGGTAAAACTCTTTCTGCTTCTCTAATTGGTAAGAAAAATAAATTGGATGTTTATAGAATTGATCTCTCTCAAGTTGTATCTAAATATATTGGAGAAACGGAAAAAAATTTAGGTAGCATATTTGATATCGCGGAAAATAAAAATTGGATTTTATTTTTTGATGAGGCAGAATCTTTATTTTCAAAAAGAACTTCTGTTAGTGATTCAAAGGATAAATTTGCTAATCAAGAAACAGCATATCTTTTACAAAGAGTTGAAAATTACAATGGTTTAATCCTGTTAGCAACAAATTTAAAGCCAAATATAGACCTTGCTTTTTCAAGGAGAATACAAAGTGTTGTAAACTTTCCAATTCCTTCGACTAAACAACGTAAAATTCTTTGGGAAAATGCATTAAGTGGACTTGTGGAGCTAGATAATAAAATTATAAATGATATTGCTAAAAATTATGAAATCTCGGGAGGTTCAATTAAAAATGTAATTCAATACGCTTACTTAAAGTCCATTCATAATAATTCAAAAATTACTAAAAATTTAATTTTAATGGGAATAAGAAGAGAATTAAATAAAGATGGAAAATCTTTTGAAAAATAATAGACTTTATAAATCCAAAATTAATTTAAAATTAAAATTCCGTCTTCTTTGAGGAGCATACGGCACAAATTTTCCCGTTAGAGTACGATTAGCCCAACTTTCATAAGTTTCTTCCTCTGGATTTCTTTGGTATAAATCAAAAGCTGCAGAAGCACTTCTAATCCCTGGATGGTAATATAAATTATTAAATATATTATTTATACTTACTGCCAACTTTGCATTAGGTAATCGTTTAAATCCAAAAATCAAGTTGCTATTCAAAACTATATATTCAGGGAATAGCTCAGATTCATTTAGTCCCAAATTAAATTCTTGTGTCGTTTCTGGTCCTACTTTTTTTTCTCCCACGTAATTCGCTCTTAAATTTATACTTGATTCAAACACCTCATTCTCAAAAAATTTAGTAACCCCAATATTAAATCTGAATTTCGCTATGTCGCCCACCCTTTTTTCTCCATCTGGGAGATCTTCTCCACTCAATTCAGATTGAAGTAAATCAGCTACATTAGATATTGTTCCTTCGAGTGGATCTAAAAAAGTTCCATTTAAATCAAATCTAAATTTTTTTGCTCTATATTTTATATTTGCCATCCCCCCAAAGGTTATATAATCTCCTTCATTATCTAAAAGATTGTATCCACCATATGGTGCAATCCCTTCATTAATAGCATCTTTTACATCATAAGCGAAACCTGTAAAGTTCCATTTTAATTTTTCATTTAGAAGATTTCCCAATAGAGATACATCTAAGTATTGAATTTTTTCAGGCTTCAGAAGGGGGTTAGGAATTCTATTACCACCTGTCGAATATCTATTATATAAAGAAACGTTTTGAAATCCTTTGGAGTAATTTGATTTAAATGTTAAGTAGTTAGAAGTTAATACAATACCAAATCGAGGCTCAAAAACTTCATAGCCCTGATTGTCTCTTATTACTTGTTTATCGTACCTTAAACCTGCATTGATATGTAAATTTTCACCAATTACTAAATTACCTTGAACAAAACTACCAAAATCATTGATCTTGTAATTATTATTCAAGCTCTGATCAGAAAAAATAATTGGTCGTTGTTCTCCATATTCTTCTGCAAGTCCCATATTAGACAATTCTCTATACTCTTCTTTTGAAACTTTGGTGTTAAAATCATTGTAGAAAATATAATCCCCCTGGCTTGTAGTAATTCTTCTGTCAACACCAAAAGTCAAATTCAAATTTTCTGAATTATAAAAAAACCTTGCTTCGGTACGTCCTTGTAGAGCTTGATAATGATAATATTGATTTCTCCATCCATGCTTAGTTTGATTTTCATCTAAAGGATCTGAATTATAATTTACCAAATCCACTAAGTCTAATAAATCATCTTTGCTAGTTCCGTCTAAATTTAGGTTTATGATATCCTGTACAACATATTTAGGATTTCCAAACGGAATGAAATTAACCCTGTTTGTTCGTCTGTCCAAATGGTGTTGTTTGATTGATGTTTGTGCAGAAAAACTAAATCGATCATTAAAACTGTGGTTGAATTTCAAGTATGTTGTTACATTTTTTGGTATCCACATAGAACCATTTCTTGAAGACGCTATATCAAGATCTTGCATGTGGTTCATCCCTTCAGCTCTGGTCCATGATCTAAATCCCATTGTGAGATTATTAATTGCAATTTTTCCACCAATGTAGAAATTTTCTGTGTGATTTGAGTATCTTAAAATATCACCATTTACTTGACTTAAATAAGCCAATCTATCATATTCAGCTGCCATATTTCTCCCATAGTCAGTGAGTATTATTCTGTATTCATCTATTGTGTAAAATCGACTATCGTAAGGAAGATTGTTTTCAGAAAGATATTGATCAACATTTACGAAACTTTTATTCAAATGATCATATTCAAAATTATTGAGATCGGAAATATCATAATTAAAAAATGACTCATCTGACATGTCGTGTTCTTGTGATTGAAAGTATCTACCTGTCAACTGAAAATAAATTTGTTTATTTTTCAGGCTATTACCTAGTGTAAAATCAACATCATAAGTATCATAGCTTCCTCTTGCAACATTACTATGGAAATAAAAAGGACTTCCTTTATCAAGCTTTTCATTTTCAAAAAAATTTCCAGCTTCTTCTCTTGGTGAATAAGTTATTACATTAATTGTCCCCATGAATGCTCTTGGTCCATACATTGTAGCAGAAGGGCCATAAAGAATTTCCACTGCTTTAATATTGCTAATAGGGTATTGTCTTGAAATGTAAGCAATATTGGAATAGAGATCATTTTCTTCAACTCCATCAATCATAAAAAGAGTTCTTTCGGTATTTTGTTGCCTATATCCAAGTTGATAAACATTGGCGAAATTTATGGCATGAGTTTTACTTATTTCAAACCCTGGTATATCAGATAATAAATCAATTAAATCAACATATCCTCGGGCTACAATATCTTTAGCTTCAATTATTTCAACTACTGCAGGTGCTGTTTCAATATCTTCAGGTCTTTTTGAAACTGAAGAAACTGTCACTTTGAGATTTTCTTTTCTGGCTTTATAAAAAAGATCCAAAAAAACTATGTTTTGTGTTTCAGGTTCATAATTTGGATTTGAAATTATGATTTCGTTTAAATACGTATTGGCCTTGTCTAAGGAATCTTGAGCAATTGCTATTAAAGTCAAGAGCTCTTTCATTCGATTCATTTCGTTCAGTGTAAGAAGCTTTGGAGAATTTATGCAGCAATTTATATTTGAAATCGCACTAGAAAATTGACCAACTAAGTAAAGGTCTTTTAAATTTTTAAAGTTGCAGTCACATTCACTTTCTTGGGCAATAAGTTTTGTAAAAAAAAGTGAAAAAAAAATCATACATTTTATCCGATTTTTTAAAAGGACAGCCATCTGAGAAGTTTAATAATTAAATTTAATAAAAGTTACAAAATTCTATACCTAAATCAATTACAAATAAGCTAATCTAAGCTTCTTTATTTAAGAGTTTTATGATCTTGTTAGTTTCATATTCTAAATTATTGTAAAAATTTGATAGCCATAGTCTGTAATAATTATAATTTGATTTTTTAGCAATATGACAACGATCCATATCAAAAATATAGTCTTCATAACTATTATAAGCTACTTTACCATTAATATCAATAAGTAATTTCACAGAATTCCTTTTCTTTAAGGCTATCTCATATTCATAACCACCTACTTTAAAATAATTTTCACAAATAATTTTTTCACCTATTATATTAGATAGATTATTGACAAAATAAGTTGAAAACAATTTTAGTGACTTTGAATTAAGTTCTCTTTTATATTTATTATGATATTTTTTTTGACTTACAATATCTAAAACTTCTGAGATTTTTTCAGTTTGATTATCGCTAATTGCTTTAGCATAGTAAAGATAAGCATAAAGAATACTTTTACCTCTATTTCCATTTTTTTCGATTAAGGGTTTGAAATTTGAAAAAATATTTTCAGGAATAGATGAAAACACTATCTTTTTTTCTATTGCTCGAGTTATTAATACATTTAATAATTTGTGACCTCTTTTTTTTGTATTTATTGGACCAAGTAATTCCTTAAATCTATCTTTATTGTCTAAACCATAGGTGGTTCCTATGATTATGATTTCCCTTTCTTCTCCTTGAATATTTTCAATATTTTTCACAAAAAAACCATTTCTTTTAAGACTCTCTAGTTTTCTATAAAAAGAATGACTTGATTTAGAGCGTAATTCTAATTCATTAAGCACTTTATCTCTCTGCTTTAAACTAAAAGTTGCAATTCCTAAAGATTGAGTTTTTCTAATTTTTGTTTCGATATAATTAACTATCGAATTTGCCTCATCTGTATTAACTTGATTTATAAATCTCCCTTTAATAGAGAAAAATTCAATTGGTTTATACTTTTTCAATGGAGGCTTTGGAATTAATCTCGAATTATAAAAAGCGGCATTAGAAAAATTAATTAAATCGGGATGCTTTGATCTGTAATGAATATCTAAATATTGAGAATTATAGTCTTGAGAAATAGCAAAGTCTAAAAGTGATTTTGAGTTATTGTCATTAATATTCTTGAATGTTTCGGAACTTTTTAAATTTTCATTGAAATAATCCATTGGTGGAAGTTGATGTATATCTCCAGAAACAATCGCTTTTTTACCTCTTAAAAGTGAAGTAAAGGTATCTTCTATCTTTAATTGACTTGATTCATCAAAAATGACATAATCAAAATATCCTTTTTCCATAGGAAATAAACTTGCACAACTTCCCGGATTAGTCATACAGACAGGAAAAAATGACTTAAATATTCCTGAATTATGATTTGAAATTTTGAAAAGTGGGTATTTCTTTCTCTTTGAAGTACTTTTTTTTGCGAAAAATTGTTCAATAGTTATTTTACTATATCGTTTAAATTTTGAAATCCCTTTTATTCTATTGTCAATTAACTTTTTTACTGTTTTCTTTACTATAAAGCTATTAACATGATTAACATCTAATTCTATATCATGGTATCCTTTATCAAACCCATTAAAATCGAAATTATCGATAAAATTGTCACTAAGAATATGTGAATAATACCACTCAAAAAAGTCTGTTTTGAAGTTTGCTTCAAAACCTAATTTTTTTATTAAATATTGTTCATTTTCATTTTTTTGTGTGTATAGAAGATGAAATGTTTTTAAGTTATTAAAGTCATTTTTAAATTCAAAAATTTCTTTTAAATATGAGTTTAGTAGAATTATTTTTTGTCTTAGATCAACAGCATTAATTTTATTTTCAATAGACTTATGAAAAAGATTATAATTCTTAATTTTATTAAGATAAAATCTATATTCATTCTGAATAGCCCCTATTTCTTCATCTTTAGCTTCTGAATAATTCATGTATTTAAAGGCGAAATTACTTTTACCAATTAATGATAAATCCAATTTGTTTTTAAGATTATTTAGTTTTTCATGATATTCATGATATAGGGAACGAATTAATTTGTTAAACTCATTTTCATTTTTTTCAAAAATTTTCGGATTTAGTATTGTATATAAAGACTTGAAAGGATTGAAAGTTTCTTCAAACTCTTTAGTATAAAGATCAAATAGGTTTTTTAAATATTCATGCTCGTTAAACGTAAAATTGTAAAATTTTGAGTTTAGCTTTAATATGTCAGACAATTCCTTATATCTATTATTTCTAACATAAACCACCAAGTCAGAATAAGTTTTTTTGGTTCCAAGTAAATCTTTGTTTAATCGTTTTTTTGTTTTATTTATTAGATTTACAATCTCATTAACTTTTTCAATTTTTTGTTTTACTATATCTTTTTCCCTTTTACTAAAACGATTTTTTTCTTCACTTTCGCTCTTAAAAAGTTTTGATTCCGAATTAATATTTTCAATAATATTTCTTGCTTTATTTACAACTTTACGTCTATCTTTTCTTACCTCAGAGATTGGTATACAAAAATCTTGTAGATTTAATGATTCCATATTTTCATATAGAACATCCATAGCAGTCTTTTTTTCACAGACTACAAGACAACTATATCCTTTACTTAAAAGATAAACGATAGATGCGGTAAGAGTTTTACTCTTTCCTGTCCCTGGTGGTCCATTAATTACTATATTTTTTTTTTGATTAATAGATCGAATTACCCTTTGTTGGGAATGGTCTAATGCAACCCCTGTAAATAGAGTTTCATTATTATCTTTAGGGAAATCAAAATGGCAAGTAAGGTTCGTTTGTTCTAATTTTACATAATCAGAAATTAGAGATTCCTTAGAATTTGCATATAACCCAAATACTCCATTATTTATTAATCTAGTTTCGTGTGAATTATTGAATTTGGGTGAATTTTCATCAAACTGATCATATAAACTATTTGTAAATTCAGGGAATGAGTTATTAATTCCAAAAATTTTCAAAAGACTTTTAATTATATTTTTTAAATTTTTTTGATTTTTGTTTTCATCTATTTTTAGCTTTTTAAACAATGGAATATATTCTTTTTTGATTAGTCTTATAAGTGATGGATTAATAATTATTTCCTGATTTGATTTTCTTGAAATACTAATTGATCCAGATAGATTTTGAAATCCATAAATTTCAAAGTCCCAAATCAAAAGAGGAACTTATAGGATCTTTTTATTTTTTTTTTCACAAATTTCAATTAAAGGATAGCCAAGTGCAAAGGGATTAATATTTAATTCGTTTTTTAGG
>NZWA01000013.1 GCA_002697505.1 Flavobacteriales bacterium
TTCAAATCAAATCCCATTTGAATTACAAACAACACTAGAAAGTACATTTAATAAAGCAATGGGTACTAATGAAGATGGATATGAAAGATTAATTAAATTTGCTTTAGAAAAAGTAATAGATCATGTTGAAGCAACTCCTGAAGATGAATACACACCATTAACAAAGGAAATGTTTGATTTTGAGTCTGAATTTGAAGATGAAGAAGATTATGGAGATTTTGATGATTACTATGATGATGAAGAAGATGATGACTATTATCAATAATGCCTAAGAAAAGAAAATTAAATAGTAAAAATCCTAAATACTGGCCAGTTGATAAAACTGAACAGCCTATCGTTGAAAGAGAATTAATTAATGTAATTTTAATTCCTGATGGGAAAAAAGTAAGAAAAGTACCTGTGTACGCTGCTTTTGAAAAATAATTAAAATTTACTGAAGACTTCCGCAAAGGGGTTTGGCTTAGCCAGATCCCTTTCGTATATTTACCCCGTAAATAATAAAAACAATAAAGGTTATGCTAAACACACAAACAGTTAAAAATTTCAGAGATGATTTCCAAACAGCAATTTTCGGATTAGAAAAGCAATATGGTGTTCAAATTTCATTAGGTACAATTAGGTTTGATAAAGATCATTTAAGAACTAAAATGACAGCTCGAGTTGGTGAGCCAGGTCAAAGAATTAAAAAAGAAGAATTTAAAGTAGGTGATATTGTGAACATTGTTCATAAAAAAATGGATCCTACAAGAGAATTTAGAGTAATCAAAATCATGCAGAAAAATATTAAGGTTGAAAGTATGTCTGGTATTGAACAACTTAGAGTTTCTCCAAGTCTATTAAAAAAAGCTTAGTATGGAGATATTAAGAGGATTTGTAAATGACATGCGTGCTACGAGTAGTAGCACGCAAAAAGTTGCGATTATAGCGCAAAGTGATGCGTTTATACATAAGGTATTAGAATATACATATAACCCCTTCAAACAGTATTTTGTCACAGGTAAAACGTGTAGGAAGAATTCTAATTTATTTAAGTATAATACTTATCAAACTATATTTGAGTTATTAGATGACTTAAGTAGTAGAAAAATTACAGGACATGATGCAATTGCTGCTGTAAATGGTTTTCTTATAGCTACTTGTAATAGTGTTAAAGAACAAGAATTAGTTTTAAGTATTATTGATAAAGATCTTAAAATTAGAGCAGGAGATAAAGTTATTAATAAAGCAGTTCCTGGTTTAATTCCTACGTTTTCAGTTGCATTAGCTCAAGAATATAAAGGTAAATGTGATTGGGATGATAGATGGTATGCTTCAAGAAAATTAGATGGAGTTAGATGTTTGGCTGTGGTAGATCAAAATGGAGATTGTACATTATATTCTAGAATGGGTAAAGAATTAACTACTTTAAATAGAGTAAAAGAAGCTATTGAAAATACAGGTATTGTTAATTATGTTTTTGATGGTGAAATATGTTTAATGGATGAAAATGGTAATGAAGATTTTCAGGGTGTTATGAAACAACTTAGACGTAAAGATCATCAAATTGAAAATCCTATATTTATGATATTTGATATGATTCATAGATGGGAGTTTAATCAAAAGAAAGGTGATACTCCATTAACTGAAAGATTACGTGCTTTAAGAGCTTGGCAAGGTGGTAGGTTTACAGATACATCAGTATTACGTTATGTAGATCAATTCCAAATAAATGATGATGATCATTTTGAAACATGGAATAAATTATCAGCTGAAAAAGGTTGGGAAGGATTTATGTTACGTAAAAATGTAGGTTATGAAGGTAAACGTAGTAAAAACCTAGTTAAAGTTAAAAAATTCCATGATGCTGAGTATGAAGTATTAGGTTGGGATGTTGATACACATGAAGTAGTTAGAGATGGTAAATCAGAATCTATGACTATGTTATCACAAGTGTGGATTGAGCACAAAGGTTATTTAGTAAAAGTAGGTAGTGGATTTACTCAAGAGCAGCGTTTGCAATATATGGATGGTTCTATTGTAGGAAAAACAATAACTGTACAATATTTTGAGGAAACTGCAAATCAAGAAGGTGGGATAAGTTTAAGATTTCCTACAGTAAAAATAATACACGGAGAAAAAAGAGAATTATGATAGAATTTTTAAAACATTTATTTGGATTTTGTGGTGAACATTGGCACCCAAATGTATTTACTTTAGCAGCTTCAGTTCCAATTATTGGACCAGCTATTTACTATGTTAAATGTAAGTGTGGAGGTTGGTTTAAACATAAAAAGAATTGTAAACATAAAAATTAATAATATGTGCATGTCAGGAATACATTATGAAATTGAAGATGAGGTTTGGGAAGAGGAATTATACCAAAAAAGAGTTGACGAGTTAAAAGTTAATAATAAATTAATCTGTAAATACTCAGGACTTCCTTCAATTTGGGCTTATGAAAAATAAAGTATTAGATTATATTAAAAATGTATTAGAAGTACCAAGAGATGAATATAATGGTATGCCTGTTTGTCCTTTTGCTAAACAAGAAAGAGAAACTGATAATATTTACATAGATAATATAACTACTAAAAATGATTTTATTATTTGCATGCATAAATTTATTAAATCAGGTAAAAACTCAGCTGTGTTTATTCAAGAACATGCTGAAATGGATGAAAGGGATACTAAACGTTATCAACATTTTTTAAATAAAGTATTAGAAGCATCAGATCAAAGTAATTGGAAAGCATTATGTATTAATCCTAATGATAAATTAGAAGTGGATGGTTTTAATGCTAGAGCATTAGCTCCTTGTTTTTTAGTTTTGATAAATAATTTAGAGGACATAAATTCAGCTCATAAAACTATTTTAAATACTAAATACTTTGATAAAATGGATGGTAAATATAAAAAATATTTAGGTGTATGAAATTAGCTGTAATTGCACATGATGGTAAGAAAGCAGATATGGTTTCTTTTGTAATGAAACGAATGAATTTCTTTAAAAGAGATGATGTTGAATTAGTTGGAACAGGTACAACAGGTACTATGATTCAACATGCAGGATTAAAAGTTGACTTAGTTGCATCTGGACCAATGGGAGGTGATGCTCAAATTGGTGCTATGGTAACTGAAGGTGAAATTGATGGTGTTATATTTTTTAGGGATCCTTTAGATAAACACCCTCATGATGTTGATATTAGTATGTTGTTGAGATTATGTGATGTGCATGATATTCCTTTAGCAACTAATTATAAATCAGCTCATATAATAATTAAATATTTTAAAAATAAATAATGAAAGTACCCAAAAAACCAAGTGGTAGGCGAGCAATGCCTTTTTATTGGTGGAGACGTTTTAAATCACATAAAAATTTACCTTACAAAGCAAGATTATTAGATAAAATTACAAATGGTGATTTTGATCCAACCCCATTTTTTCAAGAAGCAGAGTGGGAATTACATTGGATGAAAGAAGAACAAGATGATTTTAAAGATAATTATAAAGGTAATTTAGATGAAATAGAACAAGATATTCGTTATCTTGAAATTGAATTAAGAGCTAGAAAACGTTATAATAAGTTATATGAAGACGGAATGAAAGATGAAGCTGATAGAATGGATAGATTAGTTAATAATTTCAGTAAACATTTTAAAGTTAATAGAAGTAAAATGCATGATATTGTTTATAGTTTTGATGGTACTATTTTAGAATTATATAGATTTATGCAAAAAGATTTGGTTACCTGAGAAAGGGTTCGTATATTTACCCTGTAAATAGGGTTAGAGCCCAATAAATAATAAAGGTTATGATGAATAAAGAAATGATTAATGAATTGGTTGGTTATGAAGGTAAGCAGTTTAGTGATAACTTTAGTAATACAAATAGTAGTTTGTGTTTAAAAGTTGATGCTGAGAACGACACTGTGTATTACCAGGAGTGTTATAGTCAGTATGGTAATTTTACTGGTAAGAATATTAAGGGTGAAAAACGTACTGATGAGCTTCGTCACCCACGTACAGGTCTTAAAACAATGACCTTACACCAATTTTATGGTGCTGCAATTGGTTGGATTTAATTAAATGGAAGTTATGTTAGAAGTAAATATTATAGAAGTTATTAATTTAATACTAGTTAGTATTATATTAGGAATGGTAGTTGGAAGCGGAATTAGTTTTAAAAAATAAAGTTATGTCTAAGTTTACAAGTTGTTTAAATAAAGGATTCCAAATGGAATTTGAAAATGGATTTAGGATCTCTGTTCAGTGGGGTATAGGTAATTACTGTGCTGTTAGAGAAATAGATGCATATGGTACTCCCCCAAAACAAGATTACTGGGAATCAGCAAGTGCTGAAATTGCTGTATTTGATGGTGATTCAAGGTTTATTGATATAAGAGAAGATGATATGGTTGCTGGATGGTTGTCAACTGACACTGTAGCTAAAGTAATTGCTATTGTGAGTTCAGCTAAAACATCAAATGAAATAAGTAAAAAATGTCAAGCACTTAATTTATAAAAATGGCTAAATACCAAGATTTAAATAAGGAAATGCTTCGTATGATGACTATAACTGAAAGGTTTAATTACATAGCATATAAAAAGCGAATGGCAATGGAGTTAAAAAAGGATCCTAGAACCAAACAATGGGTAGATGAGGATAATGATGAGTGGGATGGATGGAATGACGGTAGTGATAATTCCAGCGGTGACGGAGAAGATTCAAATGAGTATTAATTAAAATTACCTAACGATGACTGAAGGTTTATTGGGTCTTATTGGTGTTGTTGTGTTATTTATTTTAACATTTGTGTGGTGTGTAGCGGAGGAGTATTTTAAGAAAAAAGCTAAACGCAAGTATGACAAGCAAATGTCCAAGTATGACACGTGGAAGAAATGGACTAATAGTATATGAACAACTAGTGAGGGGGAATATAAACCAAAACACACCCTATGTTAACCCCTTTTCCCCGCGCCTCCAACCCTTACCTATAGGAACGAGTATATATTACGAACCGCAAAGTAAACGCGTTGTTCGCGACTATTCACAAAGGCATGTGTAAAATGGCTTGGAAAATGAAAAAAGGGTTTGTATATTTAAGTAAGATATGGTAAAGTCGCGTGTAGGTGCGGTGGAGTGGGTGATTGCGTGTTATGAGCATGCATTGGTGGTGCAGAATACGACGGTAGGGAGGCATACACCAGTACCTAAGCCGTACCGTTTACCTTACTATAAGTTATTGTAGTATTATTTATTTATTATTTATGTAGTACCTTGTGTAGGGGTGGTTAGTACTTTGTACGTAACTATCCCTACCGTTGTTGGTACTGGATAATATATTCTCACCGCTATATCCCTTACACATGCATATAATATTTTTGCCGCCGTACCGCGTACGCACGTAATAATTACCCACGGATAGCCGCCGTCCATCGGGCGTGTATATGCGCAAAAAAAGTTTTAGCTGTCTTTATGGTTCGAAAACGATCTTAAATCATCGATTGTATATAAGGATATATATGGGTAAAGGGATTAAAATTTATGATATGTGGATTCTTTTTTTTAAAAAAATTTTGATTATCGATAAAATATATACGGAGATATTTGGAGAAGCGAGAAAGGGTTCGTATATTTAGGTATATTAAAATTAAAGTTATGACAATCGAACAATTTAAAGAAAAACACAATGAGTGGGGTTATCCAGATACAAATAATGTATTAATGAGAATAGCTTCAAATTTATCAGATTTACACATCGAAAAAACATTTTTTACAGATGAAGAAATGGATAATAAATTAAATGCACTTAAAAAATATATATTTGATTATCAAGAAGTTTTAAGAAAAGAAAAAGAAAATGTGTAAAATATTTGGTTCCCCAAGAGAGGGTTCGTATATTCACCACATAATAATTAATAAATAAAAATCAAGGTTATGCTAAACGAAGAAACATTACAAACAGCAAAGTATTTAAGTAAAGAAAATATTAAATCACTTGCACCAGCAGTATTTGCTAAAACACCTAGTAGTGAGGTGTCAAAACACTATACTCATATTCCAACAGAAAGAGTTATTGATGATATGGAGTTATTGGGTTGGAAAGTTATTGAAGCTAAGGAAGTAAAAGCAAGAAAAAAATCAACTAGAGGTTTTCAAAAGCACTTATTAGTGTTTAGAAATGATGAAGTTGTTATTAATGGTAAAGATGGTGATACAGTTTTTCCACAAATATTAATGACTAATTCTCATGATGGTAAAAATGCTTTTAATTTTGAAGCAGGTTTATATAGATTAGTTTGTTCTAATGGATTGGTAATTGCCGATACAAGATTTGAGTCAGTTAGAATGAGACATATGGGTTATTCATTTGATGATTTACAAGAAAAAATCAAAGAAATGGTTGAAAATCTTCCATTAACAGTTGAATCAATGAATAAAATGAAAGCTACAGAGTTAGAGCAAAAACAAATTTTAGATTTTGCTAAAGAAGCTTTAAATACTAGATTTAATGAGAATGAATTAAATAGAATTAAAATAGATATGGATGAATTCATCAAACCAGTTAGAAAAGAAGATGAAGGAAAAGATCTATGGTCAGTATTTAATGTAGTTCAAGAGAAAATTATTGATGGAGATTTTGAATATATTGCAGGTGGTAAGCTTAGAAAAGCTAGAGAAATTAAAAATTTCAAGCAAGATATGAAAATAAATAAAGAGTTATTTAATGTTGCTTTAGAGTATGCCTCATAAGAATATAGTTTGGATAAATGGATGTTTTGATGTGCTCCACATGGGGCATATCAAACTCTTCCAAAGAGCAAGACAAATGGGTCTTCCGGTGATAGTGGGGATAGATACAGATGATAGAATTCAGTCGATGAAGGGAAAGGACCGTCCTATAAATAACTTACAACATAGGGTAGAATTTTTAAAAGCTATTAAATATATAGATGCGGTAGTATCTTTTTCAACGGATGATGAATTAATTGAATTAATTAAAGAACATTCCCCAAGATATATGTTAATTGGTGATGACTATAAAGATAAAAAAATAATAGGTAGTGAATTCATCAAGGAGATAATATATGTAAAGAGATATGGTGATCTAAGTTCTTCGGATATTATAAACGGAGCCCACAACTCGTGATATTTATAATAAAATAATTCCAGTATGGCAACATATACAGCAGCACAAATGCACAATAGCGGAACGTTAGGAGAAGAACTGTCAGGAGCTAAAACATTTACCGTTCTTAACGTAACGGCGTCTAATAAAAATTTCCCAATTGGTTATCTTACACTGGAAGGGAATTCAACCGCTAATCAAAACTTAACTTCTACTACCCAACTTACGGGATCATTTGGATCATTTAATGGGAATGTAACACAATCTCTTATTGTCTCAAGCTCTACCCATTGGGCTATACCAATTGGAAGAGGAAATGGTAGTGGATCATTTCAATTTACCCCAACTCAAACAATTGCTGCTAACTCATATTACATAAAATCAACCGGTAATTTTAGTTTAGTTATATCATAATGTATAATAATGTGTAATACTGTATATACGTATTTATAGATGCTATATTGTAGAAGAGAGAAGTTTCGAGACGGCTTTAGATAAATTTGGAGAAGCAAGATATTTTTCGTATATTCACGTCACAAAATAAAGGTTATAAACATGCAAAGAATTTCAATAAAAGAATCAAAACAATTTTTTCCCGCTAAAGATGTATCTAATGCTTCTTATTTTACTTTATCACCCTCTCCTAGAGGTGAAGGATGGGAAAGTGTAACATATTTTACAAATCGTAAAAAACTTTCTTATACCAATCGTGATGGAGATCATGATTCTTGGGTTTATGTTTTATCTAATCCTGTTCAACCGGGTATTTTAAAAATTGGTTATACTAGCAATACTCCCGAAGAAAGAGCAAGACAATTATCAAATTCAACAGGTGTAGCAATGCCTTATGAAGTTGAATATGCTTATAGTTGTTGGAATGGGTTAGAATTAGAAAAGGATATTCATGAAAGATTACATGAATATCGCTTGAATAATCAACGTGAATTTTTTCAAGTTGATTTGGAGGAGGTAAAAGATGTTATTAATGAAATAGGTGAAAGTTATGTATAAAAATATATTAATATTATTAGGTTTTTTTAGTTTATTCTCATGTACTAAAGAAACTATTTATCCAACACCATGTAATGGTGATTGTGAAACATCATGGGAAGTAATTTATAAAAATCAATTTGTAAATCCTAACAGTGATGGTTATTTTGAAATTCAATGGGATGATTTAGATTATTTTCAAATACAAGGTAGTTTAACCCCATTAAATGATGAGTATGTTATAAATGGAGTTCCATTAGTTGAATCTAGTTTTGATTCCGATTATTGGGTTATTATGGATTCTATACAATTTCAAACCCCCATGTATAGTTATTTAGGTTGGTTTAATGACGATAACCTTGAAAACCCAATTCCCATTGGTAACTACGTTTATACTATGTCTAACTTAATGGATATTCACCCACCAACTAATATAGCTGGTTATCAAATTCCTGAAAATTTTTGTTCTGAATGTCCATATGCTACTACGCTTTTAGGTTCACATTCTAAATATAATTACTCCCCAAAACAAAATTTTATGTTAGATAATGAAATGATAGGAGATACAATCAATGTATTTACTAAAACACTATTTAACTCAGATATAGGAGAAAATACTATTATAGAAAATAATATCAAAATTATTATATTATGAATTTAGGTTATGCATGTATTAACACAGCATTAAAATCAGGAGGTATTTTTACAAATAGAACAATGCGTAGAAAAACGTTTGATTCTAAAGGTTTAGATTATGTATCTGAACTTGCTCTTCAAAATGTAAAAGATCTTGAAACACACATCAATTGGAATCATGAGTTTGGTATTAAATTATTTAGATTATCATCTCAAATATTTCCTTGGATGGAAGAATATAATTGGGAGGATTTAAAAGATTGGGATGAAATCAAAGACCGAATGTTAGAAATAGGTCAATATGCTAAAAATTACAACCAACGTCTTACTATGCATCCAGGCCCATTTCATTGTTTAGCTTCACCAAATGATAAGGTTGTTAAACGCACAGTTATAGGCCTAAATAAACATTCAGAACAATTTGATATGATGGGTTATGAACCTAGTCATTATAATAAAATAAACATACACGTTGGGGGTGCTTATGGTGATAAAGAAGCCGCATTGGAACGTTTTTGTAAAAATTTTGAATTATTAGATGACAATACTAAAAAACGTCTTGTAGTTGAAAATGATGATTCTCCAACAGAATACTCTGTAAAAGATTTATATGAAGGTGTTTATAAAAGAATTGGTACACCTATTACATTTGATTATTTCCACCATAAATTTAATACAGGTGGTCAAACTGAAGAAGAGGCACTTAAATTAGCAGCTACTACATGGCCTAAAGGTGTTACTCAATGTTGTCACTATTCTGAAAGTAGACAAAAGGAAAAATTAGATGAATCTATTAGACCACAGGCGCACTCAGATTTAATTTATAATAAAATTAATACTTATGGTTTAAATCCTGATATTGTTATTGAAGCTAAATTAAAAGAACAAGCGATATTTAATAAAGTAATTTAAAGACTTCCGCGAAAATATTTGGTTTCCCGAGAGAGGGTTCGTATATTTACAGAGTAAATAATTAATAATAATAAAGGTTATGTCAAATTCAAACACAATTAAAAGAGGTCGTCCAAGTAAAATTAATTCTCCTCAAACAGTAAGCATTAATGTAAAAACTGTTAAAATGAATGATTTAAATTTCGATAAGAAATTATTTAAACCAATGAAAACTAGAACTAAAGTTGATGCATTTTTTAGTTCAGATAATGGTATTATGCCAGGTACAAATGTTGTAATTACAGGTGATCCAGGTGTTGGTAAAACTACTGTTTTATTAGATATTTTAGGTGATCTTAATAAAAACAAGAAAAAATGTTTATTTATATCAGGTGAGATGAATGCTATTGATATGGTTGGTTATGTTAAAAGATTCCCTAAATTTGGTAAATTAGATATTTTATTTATGGGTGATTATACAGAAGTTAATCCTGATGTAGTTTTAAGAACAGCCCTTAAAGAAGGATATGATTGTGTATTAATTGATTCACTTGCTGAAATATCAGATAGTTATGTAGATTACTTTGGTGGTACTGGAAAGTCAAATACCAATAGAATTCTTCAATTACTTGATGAGCATAATTTAGGTAATAATGAATCTAAAACTAATACTACATTTTTGATTATTCAACAAGTTACTAAAGGTGGTACATTTGTTGGTTCAAATAAAATTAAACATATGACAACAGCAATGGGTCATTTAAAATTTGATGATCAAGGTAGATACTTACATTTTAGTAAAAACCGAAGAGGTGGTAATGGTAATAAATTATACTTTAATTTAAATTCTAGAAATAAAGTTAATTGGTTATTTGATGAGCCAATGAATATGATATAATGAAAAAGAAGAAGAAGAAGTTGGATTTCAACGGTGGGTGGTCTCATGGAGAAGCTGCCCACCATATTGGAAAAAAGTTAACAGAAAAAGTAGTAAAAAGTAAAAAAGATTATAAAAGAAAATCAAAACATCCTAAAAATTGGGAGTTTGGTGAAGATGAGTATTAATTTAAAATAAATAAAAGTTATGGCAAGAATAAATGTAAACACAAAAAATAGTATGTTACTTAATAATAGGTTATATATTACAGCTTTAAAAGCACAAATGATAAATCCAAAATTACAAGAATTTATCGTTACAGGAAATAATGTAAATCATCCTACAAAAGGAATGTTTTATGAATATACAGGTAACTACTCAAGAAAATCATAATGAACGATATTCAAAAAAGATTTGTTGAAAAAGCAACTTCATCTGAGATTTTAAATGTAGTTGAGTTATTAGATAAAGCATCTAATAGTGGTAAGTTAGTTGAAGTAGTATATACAGCTATGGAAACTATAAAGTCTAATAATTTTATCACAATCCCACTTGCATTACAAATAGCTTGTGAGGATTGGGATATTTAAAAAATAATAATATGGATAATAAATTTGAAAAAAATTCAAAACCAGTTACAATGGAAGAAATGGTATCATTACATGATGAATGGTGGAATAGTTTATCTGATAAAGATAAAGAAAAATTATTTCAAGAACAAAAAGAAGCAGAAGATTATTTCTACAATATTAAACAACAAGACTCCCCTAAATAATTTTTAAGTCAGAGTGGTGGAATAGGTAGACACGTTGGACTTAAAATCCAATGAACAGTAATGTTCGTGCGGGTTCGATTCCCGCCTCTGATACTAGGGATCAGTAGCTCAGCTGGATAGAGCATTAGCCTTCTAAGCTAACGGTCGCAGGTTCGAATCCTGCCTGATTCACTAGGACTTATAGCTCAGTTGGTTAGAGCACTTCACTCATAATGAATAGGTCCCTGGTTCGAGTCCAGGTAGGTCCACCTAGTTTTTACAAAATTGCAAAATAATTTGGATTACTAGTATTTATAACATATATTAAATGTTATGGGTCACTACGAAGATGAATTAGTTGAAATTTACAATGAGGTTGTTGCTGAAGGTATCAAAAAAGAGTTTGATCATCAGCTTGAAAAAATGAAACAACAACCAAAGCATAGTCATAAATCTGTAAAAGAAAAGTGGGGTTATGCTCTCTATAGGGTTAAAGGAGGGCCATCACTTGATAAGTACTAATATTTATGATAAAAATGCTTAATTTAGAAAATCTGTTTAGTTTATTTAGTCCCGAAAATGTAAAATCGGATCCTAAAACTTACCTTGACTTTGAAAATCAACCCCTTTATTATTGTGGTATGTGGAAAAAATTAATTTTAAACCACTTAAATTTTTCAAAAAAAGTAGCTAACTTCTTTGCTGCCTCTAATGGTGAATTTGATATAGAAGATATTAGAGAAGCAGGAAAATTTGTTGCATTTAATAGAGCATGGTTTTATATAAATAAATTAGATTTAAATAATGATGATCACATACTTACTATTTTAAGTTATAGTGATGATGAATTTGTAGCTACATTAGAAATGGGTATTAAGCATTTTACATCATCAGAAGAGTACGAAAAATGTGCTAAATTACTAAAAATCAAAAACATTTCAAGAAAAAGTTAATCTAAGTTTGGTTACCATATCTCTTTCTAGTACCTTGGAGATACAGGGTTTTAAAGAAAATAGAGAGATAAGGGAATTAGGAATAGGGGGTGGATGATACAGGAGGGATTCGTATATTCCAGCATATTAATTAATAAATTACAATTATGGCATTTAGAAATAAAGGATTAGTAGACAAAAGATTTACTAATATCAAATCAAAAATTAAAAACCTAGATTTAATGGTTGCAAGAGGTCAATCCTCAGCTAAAGATTTTAGAAATGGTTTAAAAGATTTATATGAATCTATAGAAGATTTAGAATCAATAGTAGAAAAAGAAGCCTCACCACTAAAATTCGGTTAAAATAAAAATAAAAGTTATGAAATTATCAGCAGAACAAATCCAATCTAATTGGGAAATCTTTACTAATAATATAGAAACATACATATCAGGAGATAGAAAAGAAAAATTATTAAAATTTTATTCTAAATTCCAAGATAGGTTAATGTTAATGCCTGCTTCACATAAAAAAGAATACCACAATGCATTTCCAGGTGGTTATATTGAACACGTTAACAGAGTAGTAGAATGTGCTTTAAAACAATATGATTTATGGAAAAGTGAAGGTTGTGATATGTCTACTTTTACTAAAGAAGAGTTAGTATTCTCAGCTATTAACCATGATTTAGGTAAAATGGGAGACGAAACACATGAATCTTATTTACCCCAGACTGATAAGTGGAGAAGAGAAAAATTAGGTGAGGATTATATGCATAACAAAGAAATTGCTTTTGCTGCAGTACCAGATAGAGGTTTATTTTTACTTCAACAACATGACGTTAAATATACTTTTAATGAAATGGTTGCTATTCAAACTCATGATGGTTTATATGATATAGCTAATGAAAAATACCTAAAATCATATATGCCAGAAACAAAACCAAGAACTGCTTTACCTTTTATACTACATTTTGCAGATATGATGGCTGCTAGAATTGAATTTGAAAGAGAGTGGTTACCAAAATTTAAAAATAACTTGGATGGTAAAAAAGAAAATTATACATTGAATACTAATAGCAAAAAATCTAATGCTAATACTAAAAATAAAGCATTAGGTACTATTAAAAGCGAAGGCTTAAAAAATATATTTGATAAATTATGATCATAACAGTACCAACCATTATTATAATTCTACTTTCAGTTGTTTGTATCATTTTAGGATTTACAACGTTAAATTTACTTAGAAAAAACGAAAAAGCAGAGGATATTGTAGTTGGATATCTTGAATACCTAGATAAAATATCTAGAGTTATTGAAGCTGCAGAAGCTAAAGTCAAAAAAATTGACATTAAAGGTTCATTTGCATCAGATGATGAAATAGGTTTTTTCTTTAAACAAATTAAACAAATACAAAGTATCTTAAATGAGTTCCAGTTGAAAAAATTTAAATAATGGATGAAATAATAAGAAGGCACAAAGCCCAAAAACAGGGCAGAGTTTATTTTACAAAAGAAACAGAAAAAGCGATTGTTAGTTATAATCGCTCTTCTGATCCGGAAGAACGAAGTAAATTATATGAAGAAAAAATACATTGGGCTTTTTATAAATTAACAGAAAATATAATTCATACCTTTAAATTTTATTATACTGATGGAGTTGAAAATCTAGAAGATCTACAACATGAAATAATGGTATTTTTATTATCAAAAATCCATAAATTTGATCCTACTAATGGGGCTAAAGCATACTCTTATTTTGGAACTATAGTTAAAAGATGGTTAATAGTTTATAATCAAAAAAATTATGGTAAGAAAATAAATAATATTTCAATTTCAGATTTAAACCATTATTCACAATTAGATACAACAGATCCATCATTTATTACATCTAAAAGAGTTGAAGAGGATGTTCAAACAGTAATTAAACATGAGGAATTTAGTAATATGCCTCATTCTAAAATACCAAAAGAATATAAATACGAAGATAGATTGTCTTTATTTGTAGATGAATATATAGAATATTGTACAGATAGAATATATGAATTATTTCCTAAAGGTAATGATGCTACTATAGCTGATGCTATTTTAGAATTATTTAGAAAAAGAGATAATATAGATGTTTTTAATAAAAAAGCACTTTATATTTACATACGTGAAATGGTTGATGTAAAAACTCCTAAAATTACAAAAATAGCAAATAAATTATATGGTATTTTTAAAGAAAAATATTTATTCTATCTAGAACACGGTTATTTTCCTCCAAAATAGTTTTAAAAATATATATTTATAACCAAAAAATTATGGGACAATTAGATTCATTAATTTTTGGTAAAAAAACATTTTCTGATATTTTAGAAGAAATTTACCAAAATCAAAAAAAGAGAGATGCTCAAGTTGTTGCTTTAATTTCTGAGTTAAAACCTCTAGTTCAAGAAATAGGTGATGCAACTCTTATAGTACCACTTATAAAAGAATATATGGAAATAGGGGTAAAGAATGATGATGCCTTAATTAAAATGGCTACAATCGTTCAAAGAGCACTACAAAACCAAAACGATGATGGTGGGTTAGGTATTACAGACGAAGAAAAGGAAGCATTACTAGCTGAAATGGAGAAACTCCAGTCAGATAAAAAAGCATAAATATGCCAAGATTATCAACCACATTAGCTTCATTTAACCCTATTGTAACTGCTAAAGCAGGTAAAGCAAATGTTTTTGCTGCTAGGGTAAAATTTTCAATGATAGACGATAAAACCCAAAGTCAAGTATTTAAAGATTTTGGAGAATGGAGTTCTATTGGTTGTATATTTTTTGACAGGTTAAATCAACCAAATTCAAATCCTAAATTTACATCAGATAATTTTGCAAAACCATTATTTCCAAATAATTCAAATATACCTTTACATAATGAAATAGTGTATATAATGGCATTACCTAATAGTAGTGTTCAATCTGATGTTAATAATTTATCATATTATTATTTCCAACCTATTAATATATGGAATAGTACACATCATAATGCAATACCAGATCCTATTTATGGAGATGCAAACCCAGAATCTCAACAAGCTGATTATCAACAAACAGAAGCAGGATCAGTTAGAAGAGTAACAGATGGTGGTACTGAAATTGATTTAGGAAATAATTTTCAAGAAAAATTAGAGGTAAGAAATTTACAACCCTATGCTGGAGATTTAATATATCAAGGAAGATGGGGTCAAACACTTAGATTTGGTTCAACTGTACAAGGAGCACAAATTCCAAATCCATGGTCTAATGCTGGTGCTGATGGGGATCCTATTACTATCTTAAAAAATGGTCAACATGAAGATAGTTCTGAACCATGGATTCCACAAGTTGAAGATATTAATACAGATAAATCAAGTATTTATTTAACATCAACACAAGAAATACCAATTGATTTAGCAAGTAAAAATTATAAATCATATAACTCATCACCTGAAGCTGCTCCTAAATTTACAGGTGAACAGGTAATTATAAACTCAGGGAGATTATTATTTAATTCAAAAACAGATAATATATTATTATCATCATTTGACACAATTAATTTAAATTCAGTTAATAGTTTAAATGTTGATACTCCTAAAACTATAATAGCATCAAAAGAAATTTATTTAGGTGATAAAAATGCAACAGAACCAGTAATATTAGGTGATAAATTTTTAGGTGACTTATCTAGATTATTAACATCTTTAATATCATTGTGTGGTGCTTTAGGTACTCCTATAGGAGCAGGACCACCATTTGTTGTAAATGCAGCAATACCAGGCCCTGCTACTCAAACATTAGTAAAAGCACAAAATATGCTTAATAAAATTCAACAATATAAATCAAAGGTTAGTAAATCTAAATAAAAATGTCGGTATTATCAAAATTATTAGTAAAATCTACAACGCGAGTTATAAAAAATACTGCTAAATTTGAATTAGCAGTTGATGATTTAATTGAAAAATTTAATTTATCATGTCCTCCTAAAGATCAGTTACTAAAAATTGTAGAACAAAAAAACCAAATTCAATCTGCCCTACAAAATGTATTAGGTGAATTTTCTAAAGTTGATAAAACTGTTAAAACAACAGAAACAATAGTAACAACTGTAGAAGCAGCAGTTAGAGTTATTAAAGCAATCCCAGTACCAACTTCAGTACCTCCTGGTATTGGTATTCCTATTAATGTAATAACATTATTAGCTGATTCATTAGATACATTAGGAGATTTAGTAAAAGGAGCAAAGGGATCCCTTAAAATAGTTCCAACTGTATCAAAATCAGTAACTGAATCAGCACAAACAATATTAGATAAATTAACTGAATTAGATGGAAAGCTAAATATTTGTATTGAGGAATTAGCAGAGGGAATGAATGATCAAGAAAAAAGTGAGTTATTAAATGAAATAGGAAATGTAGCAGCAGCATCAGGTTTATCTACTAATGTAAATTTAAATGTAGCAAATGAAGAAGAATTAGTTAAAAGATTACAACCAGGAGCAACTAATAGGTTTTTATATCAAAAAACTGGATTTCCAAACCCAGACTGGTTACTTACTATAGAGTATAATAATAAAAATGAATTTACTTTTCCCCAAAGAAGAATTAGAGCAGAAAATATAAATAAATTTGATGGTAATCCTTATAAAGGTGTTGTTGTTTATAACATTTATGGTAAAAAATACTCATATAGTACATCAGTAGAAGTATTAGTTGATGAAGTTAAATTTGTAATAGAACAATTAGATACAAATTGGTATAAAAATAATAACCCTGATTTTAATACATCAGGACAATTTAATACTCAAACTCAACAAGTAGATAGACCTTCTACTAGTACACCTACAGCACCTAGGGAACCAATTAAATTTAATATGAACCCATTATTTAATAATGGTAAAGAATCTAAAAGAATAAATTTACCAACTAATATTAATGGCTTAAACAATATACTAAATGGTAGAGTTATTACAACACGACCTTCACAATCAATAGAAATTAATGTTGATACTGGGTTTAATGTAGGTCGTTTAGCTGGATTAGATCCATTTGTAAAACTAAAATTTACCCCAGATATACTTAAATCAATAAACCCATCACAAAATCCAGATTTTAGAGTAAGAACATTAAGTGTTACAGATGAGCGTGAATATACAAGAAAATTTACGTATAATGAACCTGGCGAATACACATTTAAATTAGAAGTTGTTGAACAATTTGATGTATTACCAACAAATAATCCTGAACTTAAAGCTGAGGCTTGGGTAAAATTATTTGAAAACGATTAAAAAATTAATAATAATAATATTTATAATAAAAAATGAAGTCATCAGAGTTAAAAAATTTAATAAAAGAAGCAGTTAGAGAAGCAATTCAAGAAGAATTAAAAGATATTTTATTGGAAGCTGTAAAAACTCCTAAAGTTTCTCACCAACAGATAACATCAACTCCAGTTGTAGAACATCAAGCTCCGCAACAACCAGTTATGTCAGCTTCCGAAAGACGAGAAGCATATAAAAATATATTAGGTGACACAGCAGCTGCTTTTTCAACTAACAATGTGCCTCAAAGTTTTACACCCCAACCTGGTTATGATTCAGCAAATGGAACATTACCATCAGGAGAAGTTAATATGTCACAAATAGCATCATTAATGAAAAAATAATGGCAAGAATAATAGCAAGTAAATATCCTATTGATTCAATCGGAAGAAAAGCCGTAGGGTTTTCTCTTCCATTTAATGGACCTGCTGTTTTTAATCCTACATTTACCACTAGAGATCAAACAAAATCTAATTTAATTAATTATTTGCTAACTAATAGAGGTGAAAGAGTATTTAATCCTAATTTTGGGGCTGATCTAAGAAATTTATTATTTGAACAAATATTAGACAGAACAACTGAAGACTTAAAAAATAGAATTCAAAATGATATTTCAATTTTTTTCCCAAATGTTGTAATATTAGAAATTCAATTTGACAATGAACCAGATAATAATGAAATTAATTTTACATTAACTTATCAAATCCAAAATTTTGATATTACTGATGAAATAAACATACTACTACAATAATGGCTGATTTAAAAAGAGACATAAGATATATTGATAGGGATTTTAACCAATTTAGAAATGCTTTAATTAACTATTCTAAAACTTATTTTCCTGATACTTATAATGATTTCACAGACACATCTACTGGTATGCTATTTATGGAAATGGCGTCATATGTAGGTGATGTTTTATCATTTTATTTAGATAATCAAATCCAAGAAACATTTATTCAAAAAGCTAGACAGCAAGAAAATTTATATCAAATGGCTTACTTATTAGGTTATGAACCTAAAGTAACTACAGCTGCTAGTGTTGATATTGATTTTTATCAACAAGTACCAGCTAAACTATCAGGAAGTGAATATGTACCTGATTATGATTATGCAATGATTATCCCAGAAAATACTCAAATTACTTCTAATGTTGATTCAACACAACAATTTTTAATAGAAGATGTTATTGATTTCTCAGCATCTGGTTCTTTAGATCCAACAACAGTATCTGTATACCAAATATCGGGAGCTAATCCAACATATTATCTATTAAAGAAAACAAGAAAAGCAATTTCAGCAACTATTAATTCAATTGATTTTACATTTACGGCAGCTGAAAGATTTGATACAAGAACAATTAATGCTTCTAATATTATAGGCATTTTAGATTGTAAAGATACAGATGATAATGAATGGTATGAAGTGCCTAATATGGCTCAAGAAAACGTATTTGATACAATAAGAAACACAAATACAAATGACCCAACTTTTAATATAGAAGAAGATGCTCCATATTTACTTCAATTAAAACAAGTACAAAGAAGATTTGTAACTAGATTTATAGATTCAGGTTCATTACAAATACAATTTGGTGCTGGTTCAACTAAAAATAATGATGAAACTATAGTACCAAATCCTGACAATGTAGGTTTAGGATTACCATTTGAAAGAGATCAATTAACAACCGCATTTTCACCTTTAAATTTTATATTTACAAATACTTACGGTATTGCCCCTTATAATACAACCTTAACATTTAGATATTTAACAGGTGGAGGTGTAAGTTCAAATGTAGAAGCAGGTACATTAACAGTTTTAGATGATACTAATTTTACATTTGTAAATCCTAATCTTTCAGATACAGCTTTAGCTAATCAAATATTTGCATCAGTATCAGCAAATAATGCTTTAGCAGCCGATGGTGGTCAAGATGGGGATACAATTGAAGAATTAAGGTTAAATGCAGTTGGTAATTTCCAAAACCAATTAAGAGCAGTTACTAAAGAAGATTATCTAATTAGAACATTATCAATGCCTTCTAATCTAGGTACTATTGCTAAAGCATATGCAGCGCCAACTAAAATAGCTGAATATCAACCTGGAGAATTACCTACAATTTTAGATTTATATGTTCTAACTTATGATGCAGATAAAAAATTAAGAACAGCATCATCACTAATTAAAAGAAATTTAAGAACATACTTAGCAGAATATAGAATGATTAATGATTCTATTAAAATAAAAGACGCTTTTGTTATTAATATTGAAGTAGTATTTGATATTATAGTATTACCTAATTATAATAATAGTGAAGTTTTAACTAAATGTATAGATTCATTATCTAATTTCTTTGATATAGATGATTGGCAAATAAATCAACCAATATTATTCTCAGATCTCTATGTTTTATTAGATAAAGTAGAAGGTGTTCAAACAGTTAAAAAGATTCAAATTAATAATTTAACAGGTGAGGCATTAGGATATAGTTCATTTGCATATGATATTCCAGGTGCTACAATTGATGATGTAGTATACCCATCAATTGATCCAATGATTTTTGAAGTTAAATTCCCTAATTCAGATATTAAAGGTAGAGTAGTACCAATATAAAATTTAAATTATGGCAACAGGAAGAAATGACATACCAAATATAAAACCAAACGAAGAAGTTAAAGGTATTAGACCAGGATTAGTTGATAGTTTTAATAAAACTAATCTAGATCTAGAAAATAGAGCTCCTTTAGGAGGTCCTATTAATACTGATCCTGTTACAATAAATGGTGTTGAATATGGTGGTTTTTCAGCTAAATATTCTCCAACAGAACCTTATTTGCAAAGAGGAGGCCAACAATCAGCACTAGTAACAGTTGATGCTGGTGGTGATGTAACTGATGAAGGAATTTTAAAAGTAACAGCATTAGATATAGCATCAGATGAAGCAGGAACAAAACAAGGAGGAACTGGAGGTCCAAATAGAGTAGCTCCAAATCAATTTAACACTGTAGGTGGTGAAGGTACTTATACTAATTATAAAGCTTCTACATCCCCAACAACACCTCTTCCTAGTGCAGGTGAACCTTTAAAAACAAGAGATAATAAAGACTCAACATCAAAATTAAATGCTTACACACCAGATAGTACTTATATGGAATCTATAATTAAATATAAATCAGAAAACGAAGATAAAATATAAGATATGGCTGTATATAAAATATTTCCCGAAAAAGATGCAACATTATACACTGAATTTCCAAACAGAAATACAGGTTTAGATCAAATTTTAGAAGCAAATACTTACCTAGCTAATAGTTTAGGTCAAGTAAGTAGGTATTTAGTTAAATTTTCAACTAGTGATATTACAAATGTAATAACTAATAAAATAGGAACTGGAACCCCAGAATGGACTGCTTATTTTAGAAATTATCATGCTGTAGTAACAGGATTAAATCTAGACTCAGAATTAGAATTTTACCCTGTAGCTGGAAATTGGGGAATGGGTACAGGTAGATATAATAATTCTCCTGAAGTTACAAATGGTACAAGTTGGAATTGGTTAGATTATTCAGGTTCAACAGAATGGCCTACAAGTGGTTTTTCAACATATGTAACAGCTTCGTGGTCGGGAAGTGTTGAAGGAGGAGGAAATTGGTATACAGGTTCAAATCTAACATTAGACCCCGTAACTCAATCACAAACATTTACATATGCTAATCCTAAAGATATACTTGTAGATGTTAAAAATACAGTTGAAACATGGTATAGCTACTCTTTAGATAACTCAGATGGATTTGTTAATCAAGGATTTTTAGTTAAACAACCTTCATCTGTTGAATTT
Source organism: Flavobacteriales bacterium (assembly GCA_002697505.1). Lineage (GTDB taxonomy): Bacteria > Bacteroidota > Bacteroidia > Flavobacteriales > BACL11. Next base: position 21,359 of record NZWA01000013.1, read on the forward strand.
TTAAGAACTAAAGCTAATACAAGATCATTTAAATATTTTTCAATTGATACAAATACAATCTACCCTCCTGAATTAGAATTTAGATGGAACGATTTTACATTCGATACAGGTTCATCTACAAATACAGTATTACCTCAAGTAGAAAGCTTTATATCAGTTTATAATAATAAAGGAACATATTACTCGGAAAGTGTACCTAGATTAAGATTTTCGGCTATGCCAAAATACCCAGATAGAGTATTTTTAACAGCATCATTATATACAACAAATTATTATCTACCAGAATCACAATCTTTATACGCTGTAAAAGATACAGAGACAAATGAATTTGTAATTGATTTTGATAGTGATTATACTAGAATTAGTGCTGATGCTACTTCAAGTTATTTTGATCTATATATGAATGGTTTAGAACCTGAAAGATATTATACAATTTTAGTAAAAACTACTATAGGAGATGTTACTAAAGTTTTTGATGAAAATATAATGTTTAAAGTAGTTAACGGATGAGTAAAAACGTAAATTTAAAAAGAACAGTTTTTGATAAAGCTAAATTTAATGAGACAGTTGATACTAATTTTACTCAATTACAAAGTGAATTAGACCCTCAGTTTTTTGACTTAAGTTTGGCTACAATAGAGGATTTTTGGAGTTTATATGAAAAATTCTTCTATGAAATTCCTAAAGAAGGTGATATAAATTCCCATGAATATTTAGTTAAAACAAGTGGTGAGTATATTGATTATCAACCACAAAGAGAAGAAATTGAAGCTTTATTAGAAGAAATAGCAGAGTTAAGAGAAGAAAATTTAGAAGTAAGACAAGAAATAGCTGATGTTGTAGCTAATTTTAATGAAAACAACAACAATAACAATACATCAGAAGCAAGATCAGGTGTATTTAATGATAAAAGAAGAAGAAGAAGAAGAAATAGAAGATCTTAAAATAACTATTAATGGCGAGATATATAGATCAATATAGCGAAGAAAGCTCAACTGGGAAAGAAAGAATAAAAGAAGCAGTAAAAGTTAAAACAACTTCTTCAA
>NZWA01000014.1 GCA_002697505.1 Flavobacteriales bacterium
AACAAACGGACAGATTGTTACAACACTATTGGGAACAGATGTTACAGTAACTATAAACGCTAATGGAGTATTTATTGATAATGCACAAGTAATAGTTGCGGATTTAGTGGCTGATAATGGGGTGGTACACGTTATTGAAGCCGTACTGTTACCAAATGCTACAGCAGTTTCAGAATTTGAAATTAGTGATAAATACTTATTCTCGATAGATATGCTTGGAAAAAAAGTAAATAAAAACATTAAAGACCAAGTAATTTTTGATATATATAATAATAAAATTGTTAAAAGATTAAATAAATAGTTTTAGTTAATATTAGTTAGTTTTTGGGCCGGTATTTAATAATGAATACTGGCCCTTTTGAAATAAGATTATGAAAAAAAGTACTATAACATGTGACATGGAAGGTGTCATAGAAACTATGAATGAGGGAGCTGAGAAGATTTTCGGCTATAAAAAAGAAGAATTAATTGGAATAAAAAGAGTTTCAATTTTTTCTCCCGGAGAAATTGTTCTGCAAAATGTTGCAAATTGGCTTGATACTGCCGTTAAAAATGGAATATATGAAGGAGAGACTATTTTCTTAAATAAAAATAAAGAAAAAATTAATGCTAAGATTAGAATTACACCAACATTTAAAAATGGTAAAGATAATCCTCAAACTGGTTACTGTGGTGTGACAGAAGTAATCGATAAAGATGTTAATGTAAAAATAAATACATCAACAAATTTGATTAAGTGGTTAGCCATTACAAGATTACCATTTACATCAGCTTCGATTCTACCTATTTTTGTTATTGCTGCATATTTTGCTTTTGTTGGTGATGATTTATTCAATTCGAGCGCACTTATATTTTCATTAATGGGTGTAATATTTGCTCATTTATCAGTGAATGTATTTAATGACTATTTTGACAACTTAGATGGAACCGATGAAAAAAACACCCAATATTTTCAGCAGGTTTCAGGTGGAAGTCGTGCAATTGAATTAGGTCTTATTACTTTAAGTAAAACTAAAAATCTAGCGTATGTATTGTGTCTTATTGCAATAATATTTGGTGTTCTAACTGTGATGTCTGCTAATTCTTCTAATTATTTTGAAATATTTTTAATTGCTAAAGCGGCATTATCTTTAGGTTACTACTACACAGCTCCTCCATTTAGATTAGTTTCTAGAAGGGGGCTTGGAGAATTAACTATATTTCTAACTTTTGGTCCATTACTAACTTTAGGGGCTGCTTTCGCAATTTTTGATGGAGATCTTATGTCGTCAGAGCATTTTATCAATTGTTTATTACTTGGAATACCTATGGGCCTTTTAACAACAAATATTTTATTAATAAATCAATTTCCTGATGCAGAAAGTGATAAAATGACTGGCAAAAACCACTTAGTAGTTACCTTTGGAAAAAAGAAAAGTAGATGGGTTTATTTATCTGTTTTAGTACTAACACTGTTAGTGTCTATTTATTTAGCAATAAATATTAATTATTTAATTTTCGTTGCAACAGCAATTACAGGATTGTTTGGATTTTCGATTATAAAGCACCTTTTTAAGTATTATAAATCTAGAGAGTTAGTAAAATCAAATTGGAACACGATATTATTACAAGCAGTGTTTTGTATAATTTTAATATTAACTTTTTTAGTACAATAAAAATTAAAATATGAAAGAAATAGTATTAGTCGGTGCGAGTAGTTCTACGTGTCAAAATTTTATGCAAACTTATAAGAATAATTATAACTTTACTTGTTTAAGTAGAAACACAAATTATAGTGATATTAATGATTTTGATATTTTAGATGCTAATAAATATTTAAATGTAGAAAAGCAGATAGATGGTTTAGTTTATTTTCCTGGTTCAATCAATTTACGACAATTTAGTTCACTAAAAACTGAAAATTTTATTGAAGATTTTAATATCAATGTTCTGGGCCTTATAACTGCATTAAAATTTTATCAAAAAAAGTTTAACAAAGGAGCGTCAGTAGTTGTATTTAGTACAGTAGCAGCTAAATTAGGAATGCCTTTTCACGCTTCTGTTTCTACTGTTAAGTCAGCTGTCACAGGACTAGCAAAATCATTAGCTGCCGAATGGTCTCCAAATATTAGAGTAAATTGTATTTCACCATCAATTTTCAAAAGTGAAATGTCAAAAAGAATCTTGTCTTCTGAAAGAATGGTAGAAAAAATTAGTAACAATCATCCACTGAAAAGACATGGTGAAACAAATGATATTTCATCTCTCATTAATTTTTTATTATCTGATGATTCATCATGGATGACAGGACAGGATTTAAGTGTTGACGGAGGAATGTCAACATTAAAATTATGATCCGATTTTTTTGGAAATACAGATATTATAACTTATTTATTATTTTTCTCACTTTCATTTTAAGTGTATTCTCTTTAAAAAATTTAAAAGTTTTTTTTGAGAGTGAAAGAATAATTGAATTAAGCAATGTCGAAAAGGATATTATAGATAAATCGCTTGATGATAAAAATTTAATATTAGTAGGTTTAGAGTTTTCGGACTCTTTAAGTTATGAAAGTTTAGTGCTAATAAAAAGTCAACTTAAACTTTTAGACCAAAATAAAAATATTCAAACTCATCAAAGTATATTTAATGAAAAAGAAATTATTTACTCATCATTTGTACCAATAACAATCAGTTTATTAGATATTTCTTCCAAAAAAAAATATTTACAATCTCTCGAAAAAATTAAAAAATTAAATAGTAACTTTATTACCAAAGACTTTAAAAATTTATTGTTTGTAATTAAGTGCAAAGACTTAAATTCTGAAAATGATAAAGAAGATCTACTCAAATTTCTTGAAAGCCACTTTACTAAATATAATAGTAAAAATATATTTTCCACTGGACAGATAAAATCTGAAATATATATGCAGGAAAATGTGGTAAATGAAATGATATATTTTACTATTTCATCATTTATACTATGTAGTTTAATATTGTGGTTTTATGTTAGAAATATTTATCTTGTATCTATTAATATAATATCAATAGTACTATCAATTTTATTTTCATTCAATTTATCTAATTTTCTATTTGGAGGAATAGAATTAGTTATGATAATTATACCCGCGGTAATTTTTATTATTACTATATCAGATTATATGCATTTGCTTAATAGTAACCAAAAATTTAGAAATCGATTTAGGTTGTTTAGATCACAAATGCAATATATTGGAAAACCTGTTTTTTTGACATCTGCAACAACAGCGATAGGTTTTTTAAGCTTTACTTTTGTTGGTTTCGATCCATTAATGAGATTTGGATTAATTACAACAATTTCAATTTTTATTTCTTTATTTATTATTGTCACACTCTATTCATTATGTGTAGATTTAAATTACATAAAAAGAAAGCACGAAGTAAATTCAGTTAATAAAATAATTATTTTCTTTTCTTCAATAAAAAAATATCAATTTCCAATTTTATTAGTTTTCATATTACTGTCTTTTCTTGGACTCTTTAATATTTCAATAAATAATTTTTTAACTGATGAAATAAATAAAAAATCACCTCTCTACAAAGAGATTTCTTATTTTGATAATATTTTTGGTGGAATTAAGCCTGTAACTTTTAATGCAAGTAACAATATTTCACTTTCTCAACTCAAAAATGAAATAAGCGCAAATGATTTGAATATTGATTTTATTTATAACGAAAATGAAAGAGTTGTAGTTAAATCTCGAATGAAAGATAAGGGAACCATAAAATCTAATATTATTTACGATAATATTTTAAAAAAATTTGATCTTAAAATTGGTGGTGTAGGTTTTCTTTTTGATAAAATAAGTAATCAGTTGACAAAAGAAGTTTTGCTTGGTTTAGTATTTGCTATATTGGTAATTGGAGTCTTTTTTGTTGTATTTAATAATTTTAATTTAAATTATTTTGTTGTATCATTAATTCCAAATGTAATTCCTTTGATAACATGCTTGGGTTTATTGTCATTTTCGGACTTTTATTTTAGTCTGTCAAATGCCTTTATTTTCGCCATTGTATTTGGTTTAATTGTTGATGATTCTATTCACATTATTTCAGCTTATAGTAATTGTAGAAGAAGAAATCTATCAATAGAAGAGTCAATTAATTTTTGTAAAAAAAATACATTTCAAGCTGTAATTAAAACAACTATTGTAATTATAGTTTCACTTTTACCTTTGTTGTTTTCAGAGTTTAAATCAATTAGCCAACTGGCTTATATTACCATCATCAGTGCTATTGTTGCAATAGTGTTTGATTTAATATATTTACCAAAATTACTTAAACGTTATATTAAATAAATCTATGAGTAAAAAATATATAATCGTCAATGATAAAATGCAACAGAATTATAAGTATTTAATTTCTGAGCAGGCAGGTAAAAATTTTCATAACGATTTCCAACCACAGCTAACACCAAAACAAATGTTAGAGCTAGGCGTTTTTGGAGGTAAGTATATGACAGATTGTATAAATGAATTTCCTAATGATTGGTTTGTAAATGCTAAACTATCTCCAAAATTTAAAAATATAAAACTTAACTATTTTAAAGTCGATGCTTCTTTACCATTGTCTCATTGGAAAATGAAAGGATGGCTGCATGAGGATGATCCCAGAGGTTGGTTTCAATGGTACTGCAGATATTATTTTGGAAGAAGAAATGATATCGAAGATCTTAGGCAAATAAAAAGATGGAAAGCTATAAAAAGACACGTTGGCGCAGTCAAAAAAGGCTGTAAGCCACAGGATTTGTCATGTAGAGCTAAGCAAAGACAAGCCTTACTTCACTGGGCCTATGATTCAAGATTGATCTAGTAAAAAATGTTTAAAAAAATGCAATCAAGTTGCGTTTTTTTATATTTTTGCAATTCAAATCTTGTTTTTGTTCATGAAAATTATATTAGTAGTTTTTAGTATATTACTTAGTCATAGTTTGTTTTCACAAACTAGTGGACTGGTATTGGATAATGAAAAAAATCCAATTTCAGGTGTTAGCGTCCTTTTTGCAGATCAGAATATTTTAGTAGAAACGAATGAAAATGGTGAATTTACTTTTTCTGAAAAGATTCCTAACAACAGTATTCTTCATTTCTATAATCATGGTTATTCTTCAAAACTTATAAAATTTCAACAAACAAAAGATTTTGAAATTATAATGGCTAAACTACATGTTGATTTGGACGAGGTCGGTGTTAGTGAATCCTATAGTGATCTTGGAAATATAAAGCTTGCCAGTATTGAAAAAAAGAAAATTGATTTTGTGCAATCAAGTTCAATGGTGGAAAGTATTACTGAATTAGGAGGTGTTGATATGATCTCATCTGGACTTGGGATTCAAAAAATTGTAGTCAGAGGTTTATCGGGTATGCGTGTAGTTACTTATTTGAATGGTATGCAAATTAATAATCAACAGTGGGCTAATGATCACGGTATTGGCTTTACTGATTTGGGAATAAATGAAGTTGAATTAATAAAGGGAGCAAGTGCCTTAAAATATGGATCTGAAGCAATTGGCGGACTATTGTACTTTAAGGACTACCCATTTACTGCTGATAATAAATTAAAGGGTTTTTTAGCTTCTAAATTAAACAATAGCAGTTATTTAACTAACAATCAAATTGGTTTAAATTGGAACTATAATAATTTCTTTGTTGATTTTTATGGTGAATATACCTTATCAACTGATTATAGAATGCCTAATGGTGACTATCTTTTTAATTCTAGATTTAAACAATCTGCCTATAAATTTTCTTTAGCGCATAGATATAAAAGATTTCAAAATATTTTCCGCTTTCATTACCATCAAGAAACTCCTGGTATTCCAGGACACGTACATGGTGATCCATCACTCACTGATATTATAGATTTAACATCATCTTCAGTTGATCTAGAAAACGACTATAAAGAAACTAGGCCTAATCAATATGTAGATAATCAATTATTTACATACGAATTTAAGTATTTGGCTGATAATTTTAAATTAAGTTTACATGCAGGACAATTTATAAATCATTTAGTTGAGTGGGAAAAGTGGACTAAGCCGGGCTTCGATTTAACATTAACAAACACACAAATTAGACCTAATTTATTAATTTATTTGGGCGAAGAAAAGAATATTAATTTGAATTTAGGATCACAAATTACTTATGTGGACAATAAAAATAATCCTGCTGATGATATTTTAACTCCTGATGCTTCATCAGAGAATATAGCAGCGTATGCAATCTTAGATTATGAAAAAGATAATATTGGCTTAAATGCCGGTGTTCGCTACGATTATAAGAGCGTGAAATGTGATGATGATTATTTTGATATTAAATATGATCAATCTTTTAATTCTACTAGTTTTTCAAGTGGCATTTATTATAATTACTTAGAAAATAATTTTAGACTAACATATTCTGGAGCCTTTAGAGCGCCACATTTTTCGGAGTTGTTTTCTGATGGAGTACATCATGGAACCAATAGATATGAAATTGGTAGTCAAGACTTAAATATTGAGTATTCTAATCAAATAGATTTTAAATATCATTGGGCTAACGAACATTTTGGCTTGGTATTTAATCCGTTTTTGCAAAATATAACGGATTTTATTTCTATTAGACCAACTGGTAATAATAGTGGAGGTTATAATGTGTATGAATATGTACAATTTGAAAATGTTCAGATAAATGGTTTTGAGATGAATCTACATTATCATCCACATGCTCTACATAATTTACATATTGAACAAACTTATTCATTTTTAAATGTAAAAAATTTAATAAAAAATCCGATGTCACCTGTAAATAAGACTTTATTAAAGAATTTTTTTGCTAAACAAAGTGAATATGGATTAGCTTTGGTTCCAGCAAATAGTATTAAATCCAAAGTGATGTTTGATTTCAATACTTATAAAAGTTTGGTGAAGTATAAATTGAATAATATTTCTCTTTACCACATTTATAAGTTTGAACAAAATGATTTTTCAGAATATGAGGAGTTAACTGAATCATATAATGTTGTTAATATTAGATTGTCCTTAAGGTTTACGTCTAAATTTGATATAGCCCTTGGGGTCAATAATCTTTTAAATGAAGAATATACTCCTCATATTTCAAGAGTAAGAGGTGTAGCAGGTGGAATTCCAAATCCAGGTAGATATATAAGTTTAAATATGAAATATAGTTTTTAAAAAAATACTCTGATGAGCTTTTATGAAGCGAAACATCATTAAATTTGATGTCAGTATTAATTAATATGTAAAAAAATGATAACTAAAAACTTTTTAAACATTGCAATCATAACTTGTTCTCTAGCACTTTTTACTTCATGTTCTGAGGAAGATGAGCATGATCATTCAGGTGAATGTCCTCCATGTCATTTAGCATTTCCAGATGGAGATGGTGGGGAGTATATGTATGACATAACCAATGCAGCAGGAGGCGAAGAATTTTGTGGTGATGAGTTAGAAGATGCGGAGTCGAATACTTTCTATTTTGAAGTTCCTGCAGGGCAGACTTTGACGTGTTCTGATGGTGGACACCCAATTGGTGAAGGGCAGTATGGTCCGGGCGCCGATACAACTATAACTCCAACTGGTCGACTTTATGAAGTGCACTGTGAGGAACACGGTAGTCATTAAAAATCAATATTCATGAATAAAAAGAAGCAAGCCACCTGGCTTGCTTTTTTATTAAATTAATATGTTGTATTAATGCAATTATTAGTTAAGTTTGTTTTATGAGAGAAATAAAAAAAGTGAATATAATGGACAAGTTTTCATTATTTGATGAAAAGTGGACACCTAAAATAGTGGGAGAATTAAATGATCAGTATGTTAAGTTGTGCAAGTTAAAAGATAATTTTATTTGGCATAGTCATGAACATGAGGATGAGTTATTTATGGTATTTAAAGGAACTCTCTATATAGATTTTAGAGATAATAAATCAATTGAGATTAATGAGGGAGAGATGTTAATCGTTCCCAAAGGAGTTGAACATAGGCCTAGAACAAATGGAGAATTGGTTTTGAATTTATTGTTTGAACCTAAAACTACTAAACATACAGGCCAAGTAGACTCCGATCTTACAGTAAAAAAACTAGATTGGATTTAGATTATTTATGAAAACAGCTGCTTTGTGGTTATGTATATCATTCATATTTTATTTAATTGGTCATTTAATTTGGACTATATTCACCATAATGGAAGGAAATGCAGATTTTAAGTTTTGGATAATCAGTGTACCTTTTGCTATTTTTTCAATTTTTGGATTATTTGCATCTTTTAAACTATATAAGAACGAGAGGTAGTATAAATTTTTGTAATGAAATTAAACAAGCAACTTTGGAATCAAAGATATTTAGACTCAAATACTGGCTGGGATGTAGGTTATATTACCACTCCAATTAAAGAGTATATTGATCAAATTCAGAATAAAGAAATTAAGATATTAGTTCCTGGTTCTGGAAACGGTTACGAAGCAGAATATTTATATAAGTTGGGCTTTAAAAATATTTTTGTACTTGATTATGCAAATCGAGCATTAGAAAACTTTAAAAATAGAGTTAATACTTTTCCTAAATCTAATATCTATGAAATTAATTTTTTTGATTTACATCAAAAATTTGATTTAATTATTGAACAAACTTTTTTTTGTGCTTTAGATATTAATCTTCGAACACATTATGTTAATAAAATGTCAGAACTATTAAATGATAATGGAAAATTAGTAGGGGTTTTATTTGACGATAAGTTTAATAATGAAGGGCCTCCTTATGGCGCGAATTTTGAAGAATATAAAAAATTATTTAAAGAAAGATTTGTTCTTAAAACTTTTGAAAAATGTTATAACTCAATACCATCAAGATCATCAAACGAATTTTTTTTAATCGCCAAAAAAAACATTTGAATGTATAAGAAATTTAGTTGTAACACATCTTGTAGAAACTATTTTGGATATGTAAGTTTTATTTAACTATTGGAAAGAGATTCTTATCATATTTTTTACTTTTACAAAAACTTTTACAAAAAATTTAAATTTATTATTATGAAAAAATTACTGCTCACATCAATATGTTTCTTATTTGTCATTGTTGCTTTTTCACAATGTCAAGCAAATTTTACTTCCACACAAAATGGTCCAACAACTGTTTTTACTGACTTATCATACATAAATCAGGGCTGGTTTACAAATTATTCTGTTTCTTGGGATTGGGATTTAGGAGATGGAAATCACTCAACACAACAAAATCCAATGCATACGTATGCAAATAACGGTATATATTTGGTTTGTTTAACAGTTACCTATTTTGATTCTACAACCATTAATTCTTGTACTTCTGTTTATTGTGATTCTATATTTGTTGGTAATTCAATTCCTGCTTCTTGGGATTGCAATCCAACATCTGGCTGTTACGACCCTGGAACAGGACTTGGGCAATATAGCTCTTTTGCTGCTTGTGATACTATGTGTGGAGCACCAACACCTTCTTGGGATTGTCCTCAAAATTCACCAGGCGGTTGTTATGATCCTGGTACAGGATTAGGTCAATACAGTTCTTTAGCTGCTTGTCAGGCGGTATGTGGAGCTCCTATGCCTTCTTGGGACTGTGGTACTCAGGGTTGTTATGACCCTGGCACAGGATTAGGAACATACACATCTTTAGCTGCTTGTCAGGCTTCATGTGTTAATACATCATCTAATCTTTGTGATTCTATGACTGCATCAGGTTCACAGTTCCAAATGACAATACAGTTGAGTAATGTTAATACGTTTGTTTATTATTGGGTTACAACTGCACCTGATGGCAATGTTTTAGCCGAAGATAGTATGAGTACCATTCATAATGTATATAATTTTACAAATCCATCTACAGGATTAACATATGATACTGTAACAACATGTATTACTTATTATACTCCTTCTTCTTATACTACTTGTTGCGTAAATTGGGTATGGAACGGTTCATTTTGGGCTATGATGGGTAGTTTGACCTCTTTAGAGGAGATAGGTTTATCTAATAAAAAAATAGTTAAAGTAGTTGATATGTTAGGAAGAGAGACATCAATAAATAACAATCAGGTTTTGTTCTTTATTTATGAAGATGGTACGATTGAGAAAAGGTATATTAACGATAGAAAGTAGTGTATAAAAAGATACTTGTTTTTATATGTTGTTTGGTTTTAGTTTCAAAGACTCTAAAATCACAGGTTGTTAGTGTAGAAGGAGTGTGGCATGCTGATACAGTACAGTATGCCGCTCCTTTTTATCTTTATGCATTTTATCTTGTAAATACTGGAAATCTTCCTATTTATGAAAATCAGTTTGAGATAGTTGTTGCTACTAAAGCCGTAAGTCAAATAAATTCACCACCTTTCATAGCTCAATATTTTACCGATAGTATAGAAAGTGGAGTGTTTTTACCCGATGATACTCTAACATTTGAGCCGAATTTTCCTTTGCAGGGAGGTAATGCTTTATTTCAACAAGCGGGTGATAACCTAATAGTCATTTGGCCAAATTTTACTAATCCAGTTGATGTAGATACAAGTACAACTCCGGTTCATGTTTTAGCTAATGTTTCTTCAGTTTATGAGGATCAGAATAAGATTTTTAATATAGATGAGAAATTGTATGATATTTTAGGAAATGAATATTTCTCTATTAAACATGTTCCAATTGGAACTATTTACATTTATAATGGAGAGAAATATATTAAGTTTTAAAAATGGAGAAAAATCCATTAAACAATATTGTAAAATCACTAAGTAAAGATGAGGTAAGGTTTTTTAAGTTGTTCTTGAAAAGAACAAATAATAAAAACAGAAAGGATGTTCAGCTTTTTAATTTCTTAAGAAAAATAAATAAGAATTATCAAACAAATGATGCTTTAAAAGTAATTAACACTAATCCAAATAATTTATATCAAATAAGAAATAGACTATATCATGAAGTAAATAATTCTATGATATGGCAACACATTTGGAAAGACGAACAATCTAAGTCATTTAGCTATGTTTTATTAGCAAGAGTATACAGGAATAAAGGTGAACTTCAACTTGCCTATCATTTTTTACAAAAGGCTGAAAGAGAAGCTGATTCTAATAATTTATATCAGTTATTATCTATTATTTACTCTGATATCATAGACTTATCACATGAATTTGTATCCATTGATTTAGATAAGTATATTGCTTTAAAAAGAAAAAATATCAAAGTAATTTCTGAAATTGAGGAAATTGATATTTTATTATCAAAAGTAATGTATGATATAAAAACAAAGCAGAATTTAAGTAGTTCAAAAAATACGGTACTTAATGAACTTAAACAAAAGTATAAACAGATTTTAAATGAAGAAAAATTATTTAGTAATCCTAAATTTAAAATTAGATTGTTTAAGCTTTATAGCAGATATCTTTTGCAAAGCCGACAATATACCCTACTGGAAAAATTCTTAATTGAAACATATTTTGATTTTGAAAATAATGGTATTTTCAATAGGAATCTACATAATGAAAAACTTTCTTTATTAACATATTTGACTAACTGTTTGTATACAAACAAAAAGTACGATCAATCTTTAAGATATGCTCAAATTTTAATGGATTCAATGAATGAGTTTGATGCTTTTTTATACAATAAATATATTTTTTATTACTACAATTCTTTAATATTAAACTATTCAAAAACAGATAAAAAGAAAGCACTAGATTATTTAAATAAAGCAAGTAAGGATGAAGATATTTTAAAGTTACCAACGTACAGTTTATTTATTTACTTGAATAAGGCTTTAGTACACTACTATTTAAAAGACTACAAGAATGCAAGAGTAAATATATCTAGATTATTAATTCAAAAAGATTTTTTATCCATTGATAATGTATTTCAATTAAAAATCATGATAACCGATTTAATGATAAGAATAGATAATTTAGATTATGATATTTTGGAGCGCATTAAAAATATTAAAAATAGATATTATGACTTATTAATTAAAACTAATTACATTAGAGAAAATGAAATTATAAATATACTTCAAAAATTAGCTAACAAGTTACCAATAGTTAACTGTAAAGATAAATTTTTAAAACTTTTGTCAGATAATGAATCTGATGAATTAGATATAATTAGTTACAATAGATGGTTGAAAAAAGTAGAATAAATAAAATGAAACAGTTACTTTTGGAAAGTAATTTAATCTATCAAGTTTTATTTTATGAAAAATATCATTTTACTTCTCATCTTTTTTCCATCGCTAACATTTTCTCAACTTGTTCCGTTAAGTACTGATTTTAATCAAAATATTGTATGGCAGAAAGTGTTTACAGATGGTCCTGCTGGAAAAGTAAATCGTGGTATAGTAGATTCTGAAGGAAATTGTGCTGTTATTTTTATGCCGCCAAATATGTCTAGAGTTCATAAAATAGACGGAAATGATGGAAGTTTGATATGGTCGAAAACAATAAATAATACAGTGGGATTTGGTATAACTGAGTTTTATCATTTAGGTAGAGTTGATTATATTGTTTCGGGTGGAAAAGGTTCAACACAAGAAAGATGGGTTGCCCGATTAAATGGAGATGATGGTTCCATAGTTTGGGAAAAGACATACAATACACCTGGATCTAATTGGGAGTTTGATGGGATAAGAATGACAATGATTGGATCTGATAATTATATATATGCTTCTGGCTTTATTGGAGGAGATGATCCTGGAACAATCTTTATTGTATATGCCGGAGAGGAAGTAGTTATGAAAATTGATCCAGCTGATGGAACAGAAATTTGGACCAATATTAATTCTTCATCCGAATATTCAGTGGCTGTGGTGGAAAGCTCTGATGGTTATATTTATTCTGCTGGAACTAAGTACGAGGAGGATTTAATTTTGACTAA
>NZWA01000015.1 GCA_002697505.1 Flavobacteriales bacterium
AGGGAAGTAATTGATTGCAGTTGGATCAGTACAACCATATACAATTGCTATACAACTTCCATCATTACATGTGGCAGTCGGATCGTAATTGAAAGCAGTTGGATCGGTACAACCATAATCCGTTAAACATGAACCATCATCTGTGTTGGCACTTGGATCATAATTACAAGCTAATGGATCAGTACAACCTAAAATAGGTGGTGTAAGACCTACACACATTGCTTCTACTTCAATATTATAAAAATAATAATAGTATTGATCTGCAACAGAAGCACTAGACTCAGTAATACTTATTAAACCTCCAATATCATAAGGATAATTCACAAATGCAGCATCATTGCTTCTATAAAGACCAGGGCTAGAATTGGAAGATGAAATTCCCAATTCATAATTATTTCCTACTGGAACATCAAAATTTAAATTAATTCTTTGTTGACCCTGCACAAGTGTTAAGGTAGTATCATCTATAACAGATGAAGTATTATCTCTTAACTCAAATGTTATAGTATTAGAACTAGAATTTGAATATACATCAGCTGATACAATTTTAGCAGGAACATTAGCATCAACTAAAAGATGTCTATTACCGTTGAAATATGCCCCAGAACCTCCATTTGGATCAAAAATACCACCAAAAGAAGTGCTAGTATTAGCTAATGGATCATAATTTGATGCACTTGGATTCATGCAACCAACAATTGGAACTATACAGGAACCAATAGCTGAATTCGTTTCTGAAGTCCCAAATGAACCACCACTTGCAACAACATTTCCATTATAGGAAACACTGTAAGAACCATTTCCATAACCACAACAAATACCATCTCCATAAGTATCATATATTATAAAATCATAACAATCTGTACTAGATGGACAAATACTCCAAGTGTAAGATGTGTTTGCCTGAGTTAAATCACCAGAATTAATACTAGCAACTATTACTCCACTTTGATTAATTAACTGCCAAGAAGTTTCAGTTGGATAATTATCAGTAGTTATATCAATTGTAATTAAATCACCATAACAACATGAACCATCATCAACATTAGCAGAAGGATCATAATTATTCGCCAATGGATCTGTACAGCCATTTATAGGCAGAACACATGAACCGTCATCAAAGCATGCACTAGATGAATAATTAATAGCTGATGGATCAGTACAACCAGATACAAAACAACATGATCCATCATCAATAGTTGCGTTTGGATCATAATTAAAAGCTGATGGATTAGTACAACCATTTACAACTGTAATGCCGCCATTACACTTAGCTTCCACTTCTAAGTCATAATAGAAGTAATAGTAACCTAAAGGTGCCGACGAGGCACTAGAAGCTGTTATTGTCAGAGCTGATGCCACATCATACGGATAGCTAGCACCTGAACTATTTCTATACAATCCATTATTCTGAAGCGCTCCAGAAGCAACTCCAAGTTGCAGATCTGTTCCAATTGGAACATCAAAGTTTAAATCAATTCGTTGTTGTCCAGCGATAACATTTAGAGTCGTGTCATCCAAAACAGCACCACCATTATCCCGTAGTTCAAATGTAATTGTATTAGAAGCTTCAGAATAAATAATAGCAGACTTAATAACACTCTCCTTGTATGCAGTAAATATTAAGTGTTGATCTCCATTAAAATATCCTCCCGAACCAAAGTTATTACTTGCTGCACCACCATATGCTACAGTAGTATTTGCTATCGGATCATAATTAGTAGCAGTTGGATTAGTACAACCAAGAATAGCTCCAGCACAATTTGCAGATAAGGCCTGAGCATTAACAGCAACAGCTCTACGACCTTGACCACTATTTTTTAAAGCATTCACAGAAAACCAACTCTCAGACACAGATGGATCTGGATTAATAAGCCAAATATTAGTACTCGTTGTAGTATATACAGAGTCCATATACTTTTCACCTAACATACGTACAACGTAGCCAGTAGCTCCAGAGACTGAACTCCAGCTAATATTTATTGAATCACGACATGGCCAGTATACTGATAAATTTGCTGGTACATCTACTACAGTAAAGTTTTCGTGACTTTGACTCACGCTATTTCCTCTACTAATTCTAATTAAAGCTTGATTTGTTACCGTACTTGGAACTTGCCAAGCATAGTATCTAGCGCTACTACTTACATTATTTGCAATAGTTGACCAAGAAGCACCATTATTATTAGAATACTGCAAAGAAAAAGAAGTGTTTGACTCGCTTGCATCCCATCTAATAGCTTCATACTCTCCTGGAACTAAGCCTTCACCGCCTATTGGATAAGTTAACTCTACTTCACTATCAATAAGTTCGTAAGAAATAAAATACTCTTGTGGACCAAAAGGAATCGAATTACCATTAATATAAATTGTATAGTTACCAGAAGATGGATTAGTAATAGTAACTTGCTCCATATTATTTAAATTATCAATACCTCGAACAGCATTTTGATTCAAATTGGAAGAATTAGGAGTTGGATCTAAAACCCAAGGATTATAATTGGTTCCATTGCTTGAGCTCATACTCATATTGATATCATTTACTAGCGATATACTAGCAGAGGTACTACCCTCTTTGTCATGCCAATATACCATGACTTTAACTTCATCAGTATTTGATGGAATATTAAGAGTATGCGTATTAGTACTACCTTGTGAAATTGAACCTGAAAAATAATTACTATTCTCAATTAATTTAAGTGCTCGATTAGCATTAACCACACCCCAACCATGCTTAAAGTCAGGACCTGGATTACCAATATCATCAGCAGAGTTCAATAAGATACATTTCATTAAACCAGAACTTGGATTGGTATTGTTGTTATTTTCTTTATAAGCTTGATATAATTGAGCTAAAACACCAGAAATACCAGGACATGACATAGATGTACCTGTAATACTATTATAGGTATAGTTTGGATAAGTTGAGTATACATTTGTACCTTGAGCGCATATATCTGGTTTGATTCTTCCGTCAGCTGCAGGACCCCTACTAGATGATGATGCTAATGAAGCAGCATAATCTAGGTTACCAACTGCAATTACATTCTTAGCTTGCTTATGACCTCCTGTTACATTACCCCAATTAGACCCTGCACCATAACCACAATCACTAGAGCCGCTATTTCCAGCCGAGAAAACATGAAGCAGCGAAGAATAGGTATTATTTTGTTCATCTAAATCTCTCGCTAAAGATGTATAACCTGCATTACAGCCATTACTGTAAGAAGCTGACGTAATTACAACGTCATAGTTATTATACAATTGAGGTACATATTGAGAATAGTTATTAGTTGAATAACCCATTACGTACAAAAAAGAGCCATCTGCCATTCCTCTACCCTTTGGATCTAAATTTCCAGCTCCCATGATGGTGCCTGAAACGTGATCACCATGACTATCATTTGAGCTAGAGCTACAACCAAAACAAAAAGACTCATCTACTCTACCTTTTCTATCAATATGTGGCTCTACATAACCATCATCATGCATCATTACTTTAACTCCTTCCCCATTGTATTTTTTACCAGTAACGTACTCCGTATTGATAACATTAGTCCTATGAAGTGTTCTACCAAGATCATTTTCCTTATAAGCAGGCGGATCAACAGGCTCGATATAAGAAATAAAGCTTAAAGAAGAAACTAAAGATAAATCCGAAGGGGTAATACTTAACTCTATAGAATTAAATAACTCATTTTCTAATATTGGTAAATCAGTAAATCTACGTATTTGATCTACAGATTGATTAAAATCAGCAGTTTTAAAAAAGATAACCTTAATAGAAAGTAAATTGTTTTGCAAAGCCCAAGAAGGCAATGTATCTTGTTTTAACTTACTATCAATCTTAAAGAAAGGCTTAAAATTATTTACAGAAACAATATCATAATCACTTAATACAGTTGAACTAATATTATTTTCTAAAGAAACAGCAAATGTGTTTTTAGGTAAATAATATAAAAAGTCTATCCCAAGCTCATTAAGCTCAACTTTTTCTGATTCCGTTGGTAGAGTATTAAAAGTTATTAATCGATAAGGATCTGAATCAAGATTATCAATCTCTAATGTCTTGTCCAATGTAAAATCTCCTGACTTTAAACTCAGCTCAATAGCATCCTGAGAAAACAATAAAAAAGGAAATAAGTAAATAAATATTGTAAAAAGAATTTTCATAATAAAAAAATAAAAAGTGAATAGTGCAAATTTACTAAATTATTGTTTTAAAGAATAACTTACAAAAAACCTTTTTCAGAAAAAAAGTCTAGTTATTTGGCTAGACTTCTATATTATTAGAAAAACATTATCAATTTAAATAATTATCAAAAATATTTACTTAACATCAATTAGTTCAACTTCAAAAATTAAAGTAGCATTTGGGGGAATAACACCTCCTGCACCTCTCTCTCCATAAGCTAAATTTGGTGGGATAATCAGTTTTGCTTTACCCCCTACTTTTAAAAGTGAAATACCTTCATCCCAGCCAGGAATTACTCTACCTTGTCCAAGAGGAAATTCTATTGGTTGACCTCTATCTAAAGATGAATCAAATTTTGTGCCATCAGCTAAAGTACCTGTATAGTGAACAGATACGGTTTTACCAGCTTCTGCTTGAGCACCATTCCCCTCTTTAAGCATAATGTAAGCTAAACCACTTTCAGTTGTTTTAGCTCCCTTAGTTAGTTCTTTCATTGCTTGAGCTGCTTTTTTCGCTTTTTCAGCATTAATTTTTGCAAGTTCTTCTTGTGCAGATTTAAAAATTTTATTGGCATCGAAATTTTCAGCTTTATTTCCTTCTCTTATTATTGTAACTGAATTAATCAAATCATTTTGTTCAATAGCATCAACAATATCCTGTCCCTCTACAACATGACCAAAAACTGAATGTTTTCCATCTAGCCAAGGGGTTTCTTTATGGGTAATAAAAAATTGTGATCCGTTAGTATTTGGACCTGAATTAGCCATAGATAATATTCCAGGGCCATCATGCTTTAAATCAGGATGAAATTCATCAGCAAATTTATAACCAGGGTCACCCATACCATTTCCATTAGGACATCCCCCTTGAATCATAAAATCAGGAATTACTCTATGAAACTTCAAACCATCGTAATAAGGCACGCCTTCTCCTTTACTATTATTTTTTATTAATCCCTCTGAAAGTCCAACAAAGTTAGCAACAGTTAGTGGAGTCTTTTCAAACTCTAACTTAATTAATATCTCTCCTTTACTTGTTTTGAATTTTGCGTACATACCTTTTTCGATTAGTGATTTATTACCTTGATTTTTTTGATTAAAAACATTTTGTGCAAATGTAGTTATACTTAGTAGACTGATCAGTGTTAGAACAATGATTTTTTTCATTTTAGCTTTTTTTGATTTCATTTTTATACTTATTTGTTATTAATTCAACTTTTTTAATGGTTTCTGACAATGTGGTATTAGAAATACCTCCAGCAGCATTATTATGACCTCCACCGTCAAAATATTTTTTAGCAATTTTATCGACCTCAAAATTACCTTTTGATCTTAGGGAAAGTTTTATAACACCATCTTTTTCAACAATAAATGCTGCAAAAAGTATATTTTCAATGGCTAATGCATAATTTACAATTCCTTCAGTATCTCCTTTTTTAAAATTAAATCTTTTTAATTCACTACTATCTAACGAAATAATAGCAGAATTATTTTCTTCAATTAATATCAATTTTTCATTTAAACAATAACCCAATAATTTCATTCTATCGGATGACAAACAATCATAAATCAAATCATGTATTTTTGAATTTTCAGCGCCTGAATCAATAAGTTTTGAAATTATTTGATGGGTCCTTGAAGTAGTAGATGGATATTTGAAACTGCCTGTATCAGTCATAATTCCTACATATAAACATTCAGCTATTTGTTTGTTTATATAATTATTTAAATTCATTCTATCTATAATTTCATATACTACTTCAGCAGTAGCACAGGCATTTGGATAAGAAAAAACAATATCGGCAATATTAACATCTGGATCTTCATGGTGATCAATTAGAACTTTTTTTGCATTAGATGATTTAATAGTGTCCGAAAATGGTTGAATTCTGTAAATATTACCGAAATCTAAAAGAAATATTACATCAGCATTATTAACCAATTCATCTGAATAATCTCTATTATCTTCATATATAATAACATTTTCATCAGATGGTAGCCATTTTAAAAACTTTGGATAATCATTTGGAACAATAACATTTACATTATGATTCAATTGAACTAAAAAATTATAAACTGCAAGTGATGAACCCATAGCATCACCATCAGGACTTCTATGTGTAGTGATTACTATATTTTTAGTACCACTAAAAAGTATATTATGTAATTTATTGGCATTATCTTGCATTGTTGGCAAAAATAACAAAAGAAATTTTAGAGGACATTATAATAATTTCTAATTTTGCAGTCAAATTTTAATTATAAAACAATGAGTAATATAACATTTACAATGGTAAAACCTGAAGCTGTAGAAGCTAAAAATGCTGGAGCAATTTTAAATAGAATTGAAAATGCAGGTTTTAGAATTGTTGCATTAAAAAAAGTACATTTGTCAGCATCAAGAGCTGCAGAATTTTACGCTGTTCACAAGCAAAAACCTTTTTATCAAGAATTAATTGATTATATGTCAAGTGGCCCTATAATTGCAGCTATACTTGAAAAAGAAAATGCAGTATCTGACTTTAGAAAATTAATTGGTGCAACAAATCCTGAAAATGCCGAACCTGGCACAATAAGAGCAGACTTCGCTGAAAGTATGGCTAAAAACGCAGTACATGGTTCTGATTCAGATGAAAATGCTCAAATAGAAGCAGATTTTCATTTTTCTGTAGATGAAAGGTTTTAAATTTATTTAAGAATTATATCTTTTATAACATCCTTTTTTAACTTTTTATTAATTCTTTGAATTAGTTGAGTTTTTTTATAGGAAATCTCGTTTCTAACTATTGATGATCTTAATTTTACATATAGTTTGTCATCAACTAGTTTTGTGCTTTTAATATATTTCTCTAAATCTTTTCCAATAATATTATTCCAAACATCTAAAACATTTAAATCATCAAATCTTTTTGATAACTTATTATTTCTCATAAGCTTTTTTATTACTTCTGCTATCGTATTAATATTATTTCTTCGCATCTTTAATTTGACCATTATTAACTCTAAAAATACTAAATGCAATATCTGTTTTATCAAGTATTTGCTTGCACCTTAACTCATGAGTATCAGTTATAAAAACCTGATTAATGTTCTTGTTTTTTACAAACTCAACAAGCTTTAATACCCTATTATCATCAAGCTTATCAAAAATATCATCAAGTAACAAAATTGGCGCATAACCAATATTATTTTTTATAAACTCAAATTGAGCAAGCTTGAGGGCGATTAAAAAGGATTTTTGCTGACCTTGCGATCCAATTTTTTTTATTAAATGACTATTCATTTTTAATAAAACATCATCTTTATGAATTCCACATTGAGTGTAATTAGTCATTCTATCTTTTGGTAAAGATTCTTTTAATAAAATATTAAACTTTTTATCATTAAGTTGAGAATTAAATATTAAATCAACTTCTTCATTATTATCAGAAATTTTTGAATAATAATCTTTAAAAATTGCAGCAAAATCATTCATAAAATATTTTCTTTCTTCAAAAATAAATTCACCTAGCTTAATAAGATTTTGATCATAAAAATCTAAGTTAATTTGATCAAAATATTTTTTTTCATTAAATTGTCTTAAAAGAAAATTTCTTTGTTTTAATATTTTGTTATAGTCAATTAATGAATTAATATATGAAGGATTGTATAATGAAATGGTACTATCAATAAATTTTCTTCTTACATCACTGCCCTCGATTATTAAATTAGTATCAGTTGGAGATATTATAATAATGGGAAACCTTCCAATATGATCTGCAAAACGTTTATATCTTTTTAAATTATTCTTTACACGTTTTCCCAACTTATTTTGATAGTTACATTCCACTAAAAAATCTTCATCATTTTTTAAAAAATTTCCTTTAATAATAAAATAATCTTCATCAAATTTTACATTTAAACTATCAACATGGTTGAAATAACTTTTAGTTAATGACAAATAATGTATACTATCTAATATGTTTGTCTTACCAGAACCATTTTTGCCGACAAAACAAATAATCTTATTAGAAAAATTAAATTTACTTAATGAATGGTTCTTAAAATTTTGTAATGTTAATGATTTTAAATACACTTTTTATAAATAAAATAATACGATAGATTAAATCAAGATAATTTTCAAAAAATTTTATCTTTGCGTTTCAAAAATAACAATTAATGGCCAAAAATAATGATAAAAATACGGACCAATTTGAACAAATTGGAGAAACTATTTCTAAAACCGAACAGTTTATTGAACAAAATAAAAAACGTCTTTCAATTATTACAAGTGTTGTAATTGGATTAGTTATAATTGTATTTCTTTATAATAACAAATGGCTTCCTGCTAAATCTTCAGAGGCTCACTCTGATATGTATATGGCTCAAATATATTTTGAGCAAGATTCATTTAATTTAGCTCTTAATGGAGATGGACAATTTTTAGGTTTTTTAGATTTAGCTGATGAATATTCTTCAGTTAAAGAAGGTAAATTAGCAAACTACTATGCAGGTGTATGTTATATGAATTTAGGAGAATATGAAAATGCAATAGATTATTTAAAAAATTTTTCATCAAACGATTTATTACTTTCAACACTTGCTTTAGGACTTATC
>NZWA01000016.1 GCA_002697505.1 Flavobacteriales bacterium
TTGTCTTCTTAGCTGTTGTCTTCTTAGCTGTTGTCTTCTTAGCTGTTGTCTTCTTAGCTGTTGTCTTCTTAGCTGTTGTCTTCTTAGTTGTAGTCTTCTTTGCTGTAGTCTTCTTTGCCATAGACTTCACTTCAACAACATCATTAACAACTTCCTTCTTAGTTAAATTTTTAGTAGAAGTAGATATTTTAACTTCTCCAATTTTTTGTATTTCAATTTTTGTTAGACTGTGTCTAAAACCATTTTTGACTCTATATCCCTTTCTTCTTTTTTTCTTAAAAACTAAAACTTTATCAGACTTCAAATGTTCAACAATCTTAGCTGTAATACCAACCCCCTTAAGTGTTGGAACACCAACGTCAATTTTACCATCTTTATCTAACAATAAAACTCTATCAAGGATTATTTTAGAACCTTCTTTACTATCAATTCTATTAACAAAAACCTCTTGTTTTTCACTTACTTTAAACTGTTGTCCAGCTATTTCTACTATTGCATACATCTAAAATATATTTAAAAATGGTTTGCAAAAGTATAAAAATAAGAAAGATATGGCAAAATTTATATGTTTTTTTAATCTGACATTATTTTTTCCAAGAAAATGTTTCAATTAAATACCTCATATCTTCTTTTAAAAATATATTTATTGGAGTAATTGAATCGTTAATTTCAGTGTTAAAATAAAGTGCTCCTCTAAAAAAATGATTAATACTGTCGGTTAAACAAAATTGTGTTGAGGTTGCAGTAACACCATAATAATCATATAATACACCATATACTTTTAAAGAATCATTTACAAAGACCTGTTCAGTAATACCATCAGCAATAATTTGATGTTTATACGCTAAATTTCTTGATTCTTCTAAATGCTCAAACAAATTATTTTTTAATTTAAAATATGAAACATGTAGTATGGCATCTTGTTTTGGGAAATAGATGTTATTAATGTCACAATCAATTTCTAAATTAACTGTTGCATAACTTGGCAACATAAATGAATATTTACAATTATTATTATAACTTTCATATTTTTTTTCTGGAAGGTTTAATTTAAAATATGCCCGTGGCTTTGGAATATTATTTTCAGAACATGATACAATAAAAAATAAAAAAAATATCATTCTTAAATTACTCATCTATTTCAACTTTTATTCTATTAATTTTTTTCTTATCAGCTGATTCAATTATGAATGTATATGGGCTAATATATGATGACTCTCCTATTTTTAAAATTTTCCCTTCCTTCTCTATGATTAATCCGGCAATTGTATCTGACTCTCCTTTTATTTTATCAAAAAAATCAGATTTACCTTTCACAATTTTTAAAAAATCAATCAATGATAACTTCCCTTCAAAAATGTAATTCTTATTATCGAGTTTTGAATATATATTTTCATCAGTATCAAATTCATCATTGATTTCCCCAACTATTTCTTCCAATATATCTTCAAGAGTAACCATTCCTGAAGTTCCTCCATACTCATCAACTACTATTGCAATATGATTTTTATTAATCTGGAATTCTTTTAACAAATCATTAATCATCTTAGTTTCTGGAACATAATAAGCTTCTCTACAAAACTTAGTCCAATCTACATTTTTTTTATCTAAAAAAGGAATTAAATCTTTGATATAAAGAATTCCTGCTACATCATCTAAATTATTAACATAAACAGGTATTCTAGAAAAACCAGACCTAATAACAATTTGAATAACATCTTTGAATGGAGTGCTTTTCTCAATCGCAACAATATCCATTCTTGATTTCATAACTTCTTTAACATCAATGTTTCCAAATTCAATAATTGATTTCAACATTCTAACCTCTTCCTCAGAAGTATCAGTTTCTGTCAACTTTAAAACTTGTGAAATTTCAGCAGCAGAAACTTCTTTGTAGTTTTTTCCAAAAATTTTATTAATGATTTTAGTTGTTGAAACTAATACAAAAGCTAATGGATAAATTAATTTTTGAACTAAAACAAATGGTCTTGAAACCATTTTAGCAAAATTCTTTGAATTTGCTCTTGCATATATTTTTGGAGTAACTTCTCCAAACAAAACTAGAAAAAAAGTAATAATTGTAACTTGTATAAAAAATTGTAAGATTAAATTTTCTGGCAAGTAAATTATTGTAGTTGCAAAATATGTAGATAGAATAATAATACCAACATTTATAAAATTATTTAAAATTAGGATTGTTGCTAATAATAGATTTGGTCTTTCAATTAATTTTATTAGATCATTATTTGAATCATCATTTTTAAGTTGTTGGATATCACTAGATTTTAATGAAAAAAAAGCAACTTCACTTCCTGAAACAAAAGCGGACAACACAATAAAAATAAAAAGTATTATTAATATTAGTATATGATGAAAACCAAACGAAAAAATTTCCAGGAATATAATTTTATTAAATATAAATAAGTGCGAGGGGTCTTCCAATTTAATTTGAGTTAAAACGGCAAGTCGTCATTTTCATCATTGACACTTTTAGTTTCAGATACTGTTTTACTATCATTTTTATCGCTAACATCTGAATTAATTCTATTTCCTAACATTGTCATATTATCTGCCAATATTTCGGTATTATATCTAGTATTTCCTTCTTTATCTTCCCACTTGTTAGTTCTAATTTTACCTTCAATATATACACTAGATCCTTTCTTTAACCACTTTTCTGCAACTTCTGCCAAACCTCTCCAAAGAACAATATTATGCCATTCTGTTTGTGATACTTTTTCGCCCTGTTTGTTTTTATAGTTTTCAGTTGTAGCAAGTGAAAAATTTGCTACAGCCACACCACTATCAAGATATCTAACTTCAGGATCTCTTCCTAAATTACCAACAAGAATCACTTTATTTACTCCAGCCATTTATTAATTTTTATTTAAACAAATATATAAAATCTATATTAATAATTATCCTTTAAATAATTTAAAATTAAGGTGGAAAAAGGATAGTTAGAAAGTTTATTGAATCTAACTTTGATGCAACTTTCTAGTTGATTGACATTAGATTGAATATGCCAAAATTTTGCAAATATATGTTGATGTGAAAGCTTATGAATTATTATGTCTGAATGTCTAATTATTGAACATTTATTTTTTAAATATTTTGAAAAATCTTTTGAATTTGGTACGGACAGACTATCTTCAGTTTCAATTTTTGGAAATTCATATAATCCTCTCCAAATTCCTTCGTTTCTTTTTTTTACAAAACAGAAGTTATTGTTTTCAATTATTAAATAGTTAATATATCTTTTTTTAATTTTTATTTTTTTTTGTTTAACTGGAAGTTTTTTAACTAAATTGTAATTAAATGCATAACATAAATTATTAAAATGACAAATATCACATTTTGGTAATTTTGGTTTACAAATTAATGCGCCAAATTCCATTATGGCTTGATTATGCAAATCAGGATCGTTATCATTTAATAATTCTTGAGATAATTGTTGAAATAATTTTTTTCCTCTTAAATTATCAAAAGGAACTTTAATTCCAAAATATCGACTTAATAGTCTAATTACATTTCCGTCTAACACAGCAAATGGTAATTTAAAAGCAAAAGAACTAATAGCCGCAGCTGTATATGGACCAATTCCTTTTAAATTTAAAATTTCTAGATATGTATTTGGGAATTTTCCATTTAAATTATTTACAATGAACTTAGATGTATAATGTAAATTTCTAGCTCTTGAATAATAACCTAATCCTTCCCATACTTTTAAAACTTCGTTTTCTTTAGCATCTGACAAAACATAAATTGTTGGAAATTTTTGAAGAAATTTTAAATAATATTTTAAACCAAACTTTACTTTAGTTTGTTGTAGAATTATTTCTGATATCCAAATTTTATATGCGTCTCTGGTATTTCTCCATGGTAACTCACGCTTATTATGACCATACCACTTTATTAAACTTCTTGAAAAATTCATTTAACTACAAATCTAAATATAAGATCAAATCTAATAAAATAATGAATAGGTTAATAATTTTAAATATATTTGCGACCCTAATAAAATTATTAACAATAAAGATTATATGACAAAAGCTGAATTAGTTGGTCTTATTGCGCAAAAGACTGGTGTTGAAAAATCTACAGTTATGACAATTGTTGAAACAACAATGGAAGAAATTAAATTTTCAATAAAAGAAAATGAATCTGTATTTTTAAGAGGATTTGGGACATTTAACGCAAAAAAAAGAGCAGAAAAAACTGGCAGAAACATTAAAAAAAATACAGCCGTTATCATCCCTGCTCATTATACACCATCATTCAAACCTTCAAAGTCATTTATAAATGAGGTAAAAAATAATGTCAAATAGACAAAAAAAATAAATTATGTCAGGAGCTAAAAAAAAGAAAAGACTAAAAATTGCTACTCACAAAAGAAAAAAGCGATCAAGAAAAAATAGACATAAAAATAAGTAACACTTAGTATTATGTAAAAAAATAAGCCATGAAATACGATCTTATTATCGATTCAAGGCCATCTGAAGTAGCTATTGCTCTTTTACGTGACGGACTTCTTATAGAACTTCATAAAGAAAAACACAATAAAAGTTTTTCAGTTGGCGACATTTATTTAGGAAAAATTAAAAAAAATAATCCTGGATTGAATGCATCATTTGTAAATCTAGGAAGTGAAAAAGATGGTTTCCTTCATTACCTAGATTTAGGACCACAAATTAAATCTTTAAAAAAATTTACTACTAGCTCTGTAAATGAAAAATTAAATACTGCATCTTTAAAAAACTTTAAGAAAGAAAAAACAATTGAAAAAGAAGGTAAAATTAATGACGCTGTTAAGCCTGGAGACTACATTTTGTGTCAAGTATCTAAAGAAGCAATTTCTACAAAAGGACCACGTATAACGACAGAAATTTCTTTAGCCGGAAGATATATGGTTTTACTTCCATTTTCTGAAAAAATATCTATATCTCAAAAAATACAAAGCAAAACTGAAAAAAATAGATTAAAAAAATTAATAAAAAGTATTAAACCAAGTGGGTTTGGGGTAATCATCAGAACTGTTGCAACCGGTAAAAAAGTTGCTGAATTAGACAAAGACTTAAGAAACCTTTATAAAAGATGGCAAACAATTAGTAAAAAGTTAAAGAAAGCTACACCTGGAAAAAAAGTTCTTAGTGAAATTAATAGATCCGCAATTATTCTTAGAGATTTATTTAATGAAAAATTTAACAATATTTATGTTAATAATGTCGACCTTCAAAGTGAAATAAAAGAATATTTATCTAATATTTCTCCTTCACATGCAAAACTTGTTAAATTACATAAAAAACAGACTCCTATTTTTCAAGAGTTTAACGTAACACAACAAGTGAAAAAAGGTTTTGGTAAAAATGTTACAATAAAAAAAGGCACATATTTAGTAATTGAACATACTGAAGCAATGCATGTTATTGACATAAACAGCGGCAAAAAAGTAGATCAAGAAAAAGATCAAGAATCAAATGCACTCGCGGTTAATTTAGATGCAGCTGAAGAAGTTGCAAGGCAGTTAAGATTAAGAGATATGGGTGGCATCATTATTGTCGATTTTATTGATATGAAAGAAGAAAAAAATAGAAAACTTCTTACTGATAAAATGATTGAAGCAATGAAAAGTGATAAAGCAAAACATCATGTTTTACCTCCAACAAAATTTGGACTAGTTCAAATCACAAGACAAAGAGTAAGGCCAGAAATTAATATAAATACGGAAGAAAATTGCCCTCTCTGTGAAGGGAATGGTAAAATTGAATCAAGCTTTTTACTAATTCAAAAAATTGAAAATAAAATTGAAACTCTTTCAACTCAAACAAAAAAAATTAATATTTTAACTCATCCATTTGTAGCCAGCTATATTAACAAAAAAGATGGTTGGTTCTCTTCTTCAATTTGTAAAAAGTGGAGTAACAAATACAATAAAAAAATCTCAATTTTAGGAGATGAGAGACTACATTTACTACAATATACAATAGTAAAATAAATTACTCTGAATTTTTAATGATTTCTCTATAGTAAAAAAGTAAAATTACTAATGAAATAATTAATAGAAATGCCCCAACTAAATATGCATATCTAATATTGTCTTGTAAATCAAAAAATGGTAATGATAATATTCCAATTAAAAGTAATCTAACAATAATATTTAAGGAGTTAAAAACAGAATTTACTCGTCCAATTAGATTATTAGGAACATTATTAAACAAATATGTTGTACGTAAAATTCTTACACCTGCATTGGTAATTCCAATAATAAAGTTTCCAATAAAGAAAATCCAAATTAAACTAAATTCAGACATAAAGTAAAGCATTATTATCACCAAAGCAAACAAGAAAATTACACTAGTTAAAATTTTAAAATTTCTAAATAATCGTATAATTAAAATACCAGAAAAAATTGCTCCAAATGAATAATATATTTCAGCTGAAGCATATATGTCACCTGATTTTTGTAAAAAATTACGTACATATGAAGGTAAAACTATGTGTATTTCAACCAATGTAAATGCAAATAGCATATACGAACAAATACCAAAAATAAAAATTAAATTATTTGATTTTAAAAATTTTAAACCTTGTTGAAATCTAGTTATTAAGTTCTCTTTATTGATATTTTTCTCAACTATTGGTTGGTATTTCAAATAAGAAAAAATTAAAATTACAACTAAATATGTTATTGCGTCCATGAGAAAAATATCATAAATATCCCACGCTTTTATATCAAAAGGTAAACTAAAATTGACTCCAGCTAATGATAACTGCCCATTTTTAGTTCCGGTTAGCAATATAGCTGCAAAAGCACCTGCTAATACTGAAGTTACTTGACCTTGAACCTCAATGTAAGAATTTAATTTACCATAGTACTTACTCTCTGTAATTTCCTGTCCAAGTGCATAAAGATTTGGATAATGTATATTATAATTAAATATTGTTAACATGAAAACCGCTATCACGAAAATATCAGATATATTTTGACTATATATTCCGTATAATGCAATTAGACCAATAAAACTACCACAGATTATATTCAAAATAATAAATATTTTTTTTCTAGAGTATCTATCTATGATTGTTCCGGCGTATAAACCCCAAAAGAGTGTTAAAAAGGTGATAATTAAATATGAGTTTGTAAAGTAATTTTGTTTATCAACAATTTCAACAAAATACCATGGTATTGCAATCATACTAATTCCTTGTGCTAAACCAGAGATAATATTAGCGGTAAAAAGTAAGATAATCGCATTACTATTTTTCATGAATGCAAAAGTACTATTTATAGTTATTATTATTAAATTTGAGACATGCACAATCCAAAAAACATTCCTTTAGAAGAAATCTTAAACAAAATGAGAAAGTACTGTGCCTTTCAAGAAAGATGTGTTTCAGATGTTAAAAAAAAAATAGATAAATTTTTAGTTTCAAAGAATGATAAAATACAAATAATTAATTCTTTAACTATTGAAAGATATATAGATGAAGAAAGATTTGCAATCTCATATTGTCAAGGAAAATTTAATACAAAAAAATGGGGCAAACAAAAGATTACAAATGAACTTATCAAAAAAAAAATTTCAAGAGAAAATATAGAAACAGCTATCAATTCTATTTCAAAGATTGATTATATTAAATCATTAAATAATTTGATTGATTTCAAAATTAAATTCATAAAAGATAAAGATGTTTTTAAGAGAAATGGTAAGCTAGCAAGATTTTTACTTCAAAGAGGTTATGAGTTTGATATTATTTGGAATCAGATAAATAAAAACAAAATTAAAAATGAATAATCAAATTGATATTGAAGATTTAAAAAATAGACTTGCAAAACTATTTGAATTTATTGATATAGATAATAAAAGAAAAGAATGTGAAAAATTAGAGATAGAAACTCAAAAAGATTCTTTCTGGCAAAATCAAAATGAAGCAAAAAAAACACTTAAAAAACTTAATAATATCAAAAAGTGGGTTGATGATTTTGATAAAATATCAATTGATATAGAGGAATTAAATATTTTAATTGAACTAAATGCTTCAGATGAAGAAATTTTATCAATCTATAAAGAAACCAAAATTAAAGTAGAAAAACTTGAATTTAAAAAAATGTTAGGACAAGAGGAGGATAATATGACAGCAATAATGAATATTAATCCTGGAGCTGGTGGAACAGAAAGTCAAGATTGGGCTGATATGATTATGAGAATGTATCTCATGTGGGGAGAAAAAAACAACTATAACACTAAAGTTATTGATCTTCAAAAAGCTGAACCAGCAGGAATAAAATCAGCTACAATTGAATTTGAAGGAGATTTCTCATTTGGTCACTTAAAAGGAGAAAATGGAGTGCATAGATTAGTCAGAATTTCACCATTTGATTCAAATGCAAAAAGACACACCTCCTTCGCATCAGTCTTTGTTTACCCTTTGGCTGATGATTCAATCGAAATTAATTTAGATCCATCTGAAATAGAATGGGATACCTTTAGAGCTAGTGGTGCAGGAGGTCAAGGTGTTAATAAAATTGAATCAGCAGTTAGACTAAAGCATGTCCCGACTGGAATTATAATTGAAAATTCTGAAACAAGATCACAACTAGAAAACAAAGAAAAAGCAATTCAGTTACTAAAATCTAGGCTTTACGAAATTGAATTAAGAAAAAAAGAAGAAGAAAAAAATAAACTTGAAGGAGATAAGAAGAAGATAGAATGGGGTTCACAAATTAGAAATTATGTTCTGCATCCTTACAAGTTGGTAAAAGATTTAAGAACTAACTATGAAACATCAAATACTGATGCTGTTTTAAATGGTGAAATTAATGATTTTATCAAAACATACTTAATAGAATTTAGAAAATAAATAATAATCATTTACCATAATAGCAGATGCAAAAAAAGTAGAGAAGCATTGAAATTTTTATTAAATAAAAAAATAGATGTTCAAGTAATTGAGTATTTAAAAAATGGGCTAACTGTTAATGAAATTAAAATACTATTAGAAAAATTAAAGCTAAATCCAATTGAGAATGTAAGAAAAAAAGAAAATATTTGGAAAAATCAATTTAAGAACAAAAAACTAGACAACAAAGAAATAATCAATGCTATTGTGGAAAACCCTATTTTACTTGAAAGACCAGTGATTTGCAACGAGAATGAAGCAATGCTTGCTCGGTGTTATGAAAGCATTATATCAATTACAGGCTAAGGAGCTATTTGATCGTTATCTAATTTTCCTTCCCTTAACCATACATAGATAAAATATGGGATAACACTTGCTAAAAAAATTATACACCAAAAAGCCATTAAAAAAACAAAAACAAATGTTAGAAAGCCTATAAATTTCATAATTACTAATTTTGTACAAATTAAAAAAAAAAATAAATATTATCAAAGTAAAATAATATGACATTCAGAATAGAAAAAGACACAATGGGAAAAGTTAAAGTACCAAACAATAAATATTGGGGAGCACAAACAGAAAGAAGTAGAAATAATTTCAAAATTGGAAATTCGGCAAGTATGCCAATTGAAATAATTCATGCGTTTGCATATTTGAAAAAAGCAGCGGCACATACAAATAATAAGTTAAACATACTTTCAGAAGAAAAAACAAAATTGATATCAAAAGTTTGTGATGAAATTATTAACGGAAAGTTAGATGATAATTTTCCATTAGTTGTATGGCAAACTGGGAGTGGAACACAAAGTAATATGAATGTAAATGAAGTTATTGCAAATAGAGCACATGTAATTAATGGAGGTAAATTGACTGATGAAATAAAAATTATTCATCCTAACGATGATGTCAATAAATCACAAAGCTCAAACGATACGTTTCCAACTGCTATGCATATTGCATCATATAAAATGATACTTGAACAAACATTACCCTCTTTAGAAAAACTTAAAAATACAATTGAACAAAAAGCAATAAAGTTTAAAAAAATTGTTAAAATTGGCAGAACTCATCTAATGGACGCCACTCCTCTTACACTTGGACAAGAATTTTCTGGATATCACACTCAAATTGAATACGGCATCAAAGCAATAAAAAACACTTTCGATCATCTTTCAGAAATTGCTTTAGGAGGAACTGCTGTTGGAACTGGCATAAATTCTCCAAAAGATTATGATCAAATTGTTGCAAATTATATATCTGAGTATACGGGAATTACTTTTAAGACCGCAAAAAATAAATTTGAAGCTTTAGCTGCTCACGACGCAATTGTTGAAACACATGGCGCATTAAAGCAAGTAGCTGTTTCACTAAATAAAATTGCAAATGATATTCGATTACTCGCTTCTGGTCCGAGAAGCGGTATTGGCGAAATTTTAATACCTTCAAATGAACCAGGATCTTCAATTATGCCCGGAAA
>NZWA01000017.1 GCA_002697505.1 Flavobacteriales bacterium
AATGAACATGCATCTACTGCTGTCTTTAATGTAGTGTGATCTGTTGAATTAGACACAATATCATATACCGTATTCGATGGTGGATTGACGATTATTGTACCTATCATCCCCATGGCAACATGTGGGTCACACTGGTAATTGTATGTTCCTGAGATAGTAAATATGTGTTGAAGTGACCAATTTGAAGAAGAAACTGCATTGCCAAAACCTTGAGGATTGTTTGGAAATGTAGATAAAGTGGCATTAACATTGTGAAAACCACCATTATTTGTAAACTCCACTGTGTCTCCCAAAGAGATAATTAAAGCAGAAGGAACAAAATTGTTGTTGCTATTTGCTACAACAGAATGAATAGTTGAGTTTGCTGAAAAAGCAAAAAACAACATTGATAATATTACGTAGTATTTTTTCATAGTTTTATTGTATTGTGTATTTTCCGTCCGGGTATAATTGCAACCATCTATTTAATTGCGATTTGTTTCTTAGTGTTACAACCAAATTTTGTGCTCTAAAAATTATTTTTGGAGCTGTATTTTTAATATCGTTTAGTATTTTCATAGTCTTTTTGAGACTGTTCTTTCTTTTGTATTTTTTTTGTTCCATTTTGTATAGCTTTATTAATTAAACTTTATGCAAAAGTAATTTATTTTTTTATTTCACAAAATATTTTGTATATTTTTTTTAAAAAAAAGTTATACATTTAGAGTAAGTTTATTAATTTTGCATAATGAAAAAACCAGACAACGTAGTTTTTAATGAGTTAACAAAAGAATACGATGCTTACAAAAAAAATTATCCTGTAAGTTTTAGTAGCAAAAACTTTGAACTAGAAAGTATAGATAATTTAAAAATTGAAGCACGTCCTTATTTCAAAAAGAAATTTTTAGAAATTAAAGAAGAATACGATAAATTATTAAAAAAACTTGAATGGAATGAACTGATATTCAATTCTCAATTTTCTTTTAAACCTATTATTGGCAAGAAATACTACCTATATAAAAATAATACACACTATTTTTTAAGTATCATTCACCCAAAAGAATGGAAAAAAGAATACATCGGTACCTTCAAACTTAATTCTAACCAAAGCTGGGACAAAATAAAATAATATAAAACGTAAACAATGTCAAAATATACAATCGATCAATTTTCACAAATCACTGGACTCAACAAAATATTAATTAGAACTTGGGAAAACAGATACAACTTCGTTGAACCAATCAGGACAGAAACAAATATTAGATATTATACTGACGACATGCTAACAAAAGGAATTAAGTATTCTATATTAGTTGAAAATGGTCATAAGATTTCAAAACTTATTAAAACTGAAGAAAAAGAAATTAATCTTCTTATTGATAACATTTTAAATGAAACAAAGGACGAGAATACTAAAAATAAAATATACATTTCAAAATTTGTTCAATCTGCAATTTATTTTGATCAAAAGCTATTTGACGACACATATAAAAATTGTGTTAAAAATATTGGATTAATAGAATTTTACTCAGATGTACTATTAAAAACAATGAACGAAATTGGGGTGCTATTTTTAAACTCAGACATTAACCCCGCACACGAACATTTTCTTTCCGAGAATATTAGAAGGAAATTATCTAATGAAACTGAAAAGATAAAAATTAAAAAAAATAGAAATAAAGAGTGGGTTCTTTTCTTACCTGAAAATGAATTTCATGACATAAGTTTGATGTTTACTAATTATATCCTTAAATCATATGGATACAAAACAACATATTTAGGTCAAAATGTTCCAAGAGAATCACTTATTTCAACATATAAAGACAATACCAATTATGTTTTCTTTGTAATTGCTAAAAAAACTGATAACTTTATCACAAGTTTATTTGAATTCTTAAGTGATAATTTTAAAAATTCTGAAATTTATTTTATTTCTGGAAAAAACGATTTAACAATTGAAAAATCCAATATTACACAAATTCGCAGCTTCAATGAGTTTGTTCAACTTTTAGATTAAAATGCCTGAAGGACCAGAAGCAAAAATAGCGTCAGATTATTTTAATAACTTCTTTAAGAGCAGCAGTAACATTAAGTTTGAATTACTCACTGATTATTATAAAAATAAATACGGTAGTGTCTTTAATACTTTAAACAAAAATATTAAGAATTACAGTGAATCATTTACTGTAGGAAAAAATATATTTATAGAAATAAATGAAGATTTGATTTTCAACTTTCACCTTGGCATGACAGGAGGATGGAGCACAGAAAACGTTACTCATTGCCACTTTAAAGTAACAAACAAAAATAAAGAACTATTTTTTAAAGATGTTAGGAAATTTGGGAAAATGAAAATATTAACTAAAAAAGAATTTGAAATAAAATTTAATTCTCAAATTGATATCCTTAGTAGCAATTATAACAAAAATATTCATCTAGAATTTCTTAATGAAAAATTGAAAACTAAAAGATCAGTATGCGCAATAATTATGGATCAAAAATTTTTTCCAGGTGTGGGAAATTATATTAAATCTGAAGTTTTATATGCATGTAAAATACACCCAGAAAAAAAGTGGAGTTTATTATCAATTAAAAAAATTAATAATTTATTAGATGAACTAAATAAAATTATGAATCATAGCTACTTATCTGGTGGCGCTGAACTTAAAGATTTCAAAAATCCATTTAACGAATCAGATTTTAAACTCAAAATATATGGTAAAAAAGAAACTCCTCTAAAAAAGAAAGTTACTTCAATAATAACATCTGACAATCGAAAAACATGGTTTTGCAAAGCAACCCAAAAACTGTAAGTTATTTGATGGAAACTTCTAGTTACTGTACATTCGCACAACATTTGCCAAAAGATAATTTACATAGAATTTATCATGACACAGAATATGGTTTTAATTGTAGTTCTGATGACCAATTATTTGAAAAACTAGTCTTAGAAATTCAGCAGGCTGGGCTATCATGGTCAGTTATTTTGGCGAAAAGAGAATATATTAGAAAAGCTTATTCTAATTTTGATATAAGTATAGTTTCAAAATACAATAATCATGAAGTTAAACTTATGATGAAGAATAAAAATATAATTAGAAATTTTTTAAAAATTAATGCAACAATATATAATGCTAAACAAATCATTAAAATTCGGAAAGAATATTTATCCTTTAAAAAATGGTTGGATCATCATTTACATTTCAATCTAAATGAATGGACTAAACTATTTAAAAAAACATTTAAATTCACTGGACCAAAAATCACCAAAGAATTTTTAATAAGTGCAGGATATTTAGATGGTGCTCACAACAAAAATTGTAAAGTATATAGTTTAATCCTTAAAAAAAAGCCTCCTTGGCTTATTAATTTAAAATTAAAATCTTGAAAAAGTATAAAAAATATATCGATATTAATCAAAAAACATGGGATCTTAGAACTCCCATACACATTAAATCTTCATTCTATGATAATGAAAATTTTATAAAGCATCAATCATCTTTAAAAGAAATTGAACTTTCAGCTATTGGTAAAATTAAAAACAAATCCCTGCTACATCTTCAATGTCATTTTGGACAGGATAGTATATCCTTAGCAAATATGGGAGCAAAAGTTACTGCAGTTGACTTTTCAAGTATTGCAATTAATGAAGCTACGCTACTCGCAAAACGAACTTCAACAAATGTAAATTTTGTAAATTGTAACGTCTTAGACTTAGAGCTTGATAGTGAGTTTGATATTATTTTTAGCTCATATGGCGTTCTGGGATGGTTACCTGATTTATTTAAATGGGGAGATACAATTTCTAAACACCTAAAGAAAGGAGGTTTGTTTTTATTGACAGAATTTCATCCTTTTATCGAGCTCGTTAAAGGAAATGGTTATGATTATTTTTTTAATGAAAAGCCAGATATTGAAGAAAGTAAAGGATCATACACAGATGGGGGTAAAAATATATCAACTAAAACTTGTTGGTGGAACCATTCACTTACAGATATTTTTCAAGCTTTAGAAAATAATGGCCTTAAATTAACTCTTTTCGAAGAATTCGATTACTGCCCTTATATGCTAGAGAATATGATTGAAAAAGAAAAAGGTAAATATGTTTTAGAAATTAGAAAAAATCTAGCTACTCCATATGTATTTAATCTTAAAGCAACAAAAAAATAATAGATGAAAGAAACTGTTTTAATTTCTGGAAAAAATGGACTGTTAGCAAATCGATTTTGGGAGTTACAAAAATCAAATTATAACATAAAGTTTCTGTCAACTGACAAAAAAAAATGTGATAATATTTCGGTTTTCTATTGGAACATAAAAAATAAATTTATTGATGAAAATGCCCTAAAAGATTGTGATCATATTGTTCACTTAGCTGGATATCCAATAATTAGTAGATGGACTAAGGAAAATAAAAATAAAATGTATGAAAGCAGAATTAATTCCACAAAATTAATTTATAAATATTGTAAAAAATTAATGATTGAACCAAAAACATTTATTTCTGCTTCTGCAATCGGAATTTATGGCCTGGAAAGTGAAGGTGAAAAAGATGAAAAAGATACTACAAATACAGATTGGATTAGCAAAATGGCAAGTGATTGGGAAAAATCTGCCGATATTTTCAAAAAAATAAATGCTAAAGTTGTTAAAATGCGTATATCACTAATTATATCAAAAAAATCTCTTTTTCTAAAATCGTATTTATTGTCTATGAGGTTTGGGATAGCAACATTACTTGGATCAAAATCAAGACATATAAGTTGGATACATATAGACGACGCTGTTAATTTTATTGATCAAGCGATTAACAACAAAAAATATAATGGAGCTTATAATCTAGCAACAAGTAAGAGTTTAACTCAAGGAAAACTAGTTCAAATAATTAAAGAAGAAAAGTACCCCTTTTGTATAACTTTTCAAATTCCTACACGGATTCTATCATTTATTTTAGGTAAAAGAAGTAAAATATTTATACCAAATATAATAGCTAAAGCTGATAAACTTAAAAAAATAGACTTTAAATATAAATACGACTCTTTTCGTGAAGTAATAAGAAGCATTTAAAAGTTTAATTAATAGTTATTTTATTTTTTTATTTTTGTTATTGATGAAAACAATCATTTTAAAAGGTGTTTATATTTTTTCTGCATGTTTAGTTACAATTTTAAGCATGCATTTTACATTTACTCAAGCATGTTGTAGTGAATGTAAATTTAGTTATGAAATAACTAACTCAGAAAATTGCTGCATTACCGCTAATGAAACAACATGTTGTGAGGTTGAAGTCCATTGCTGTGAAGAAACTGACATATCTTCCTGTAATAAAAAGACAACTAACGTACATTTTGAATTTGAAACTATAACAGCTTCATTGTTTGAGTTGCAACCTAAAATTATTTATTTATTGGATCTTAAAAACTCTGCAAAGAATTTATTGGTTTGCACAAAGAAGTTTATCTCAGAAATTTTTAAATCCAAATATTTACCTAATCATCACAAGATATCAAAATTACAAGTTTTTTTAATTTGATTTTGACTGTAACAAAAACTGTCAATCTAATCAAATTAAAAATTACTTAAAATGAAAAAAATCATATTATTTATTTGTTTATTTTTTAAAATAGTTCAAATAAATGCACAAGATATAAAAGGAAAAGTCTTAGAAATTGGTAATCAAAACAACACAAAACCACTAATTGGTGCTAATGTTTTCTGGGAAAAAACAAACATAGGAACAATAACGGATAGCCAAGGGCGATACACAATTCCAAAAGCTACTAAGTTGCCAGCAACATTAAATGTAAGCTATATAGGCTATTCTATAAAGGAAAAGGAAATTGTGAATAATGAATATATTTTTTATATGGAATCTTCAATTGACCTTGAAGAAATTGATGTACAAGGCAAAAAACAAACAACAATTTTTTCCACTGTAAAACCTCTAAACGTTCAAACTATAACAACAGATGAGATTCTAAAAGCTGCTTGTTGTAATCTATCAGAATGTTTTGAAACAAATGCAGCAGTTGATGTTACATACTCAGATGCTATTTCAGGAATTAAAACCATAAATATGCTTGGTCTAAGTGGTAAATATGTTCAAATAACAAATGAATCTGTCCCACTAATTGATGGCTTATTAAATTCTTACGGGCTTAGTTATGTTCCAGGATCTTGGATTGAATCTATACAAGTTACAAAAGGAATTGGATCAATTTTAAATGGATACAGCTCCATGACAGGACAAATAAATATTGAATATTTTAATGAAACCAACTCTGATGATTTATTTTTAAACACTTATGTTAATTCAGAAGGGAAACTTGAAAATAATTTGTTAATGTTCAAAAAAAATGGAAACTGGAAAAACAATTTATTTACTCATATTTCATTTTTAAACAGAGAAATTGATCATCATGGTGGTACACATACACATGAACTTGACGACAATCACCAAGGTGACGGTTTTTTAGATGTACCAAAAACAACTCAATTTAATATTATGAACAAGTTAAAATACACAGGTTCAAATAAACTTGTCGGATCATTAACTCTCAAAAAATTGTGGGAAGAAAGAATTGGAGGACAAAAAGAAAACGTTGGTAATTATATTGTCAATACAATTAATGACTATTCAGAAGCCATAACTAAAACAGGATATATTTTTAATGATATTGATAAATCAATTGGCATTCAAACAAATTGGAAGTTACATAATCAAAATATTCAGTTTGGTAAAAACAAGTATAAAGGATTACAAGAAAAAGCATATCTCAACTTGATAATGAGTACTTATATTTCTAATCTAAATCATAAAATTGTATTTGGATCAACCTATGAAGCAAATAGATTTACAGAAAGTTTTAGCGGCAATATCGATAATGAATATTCTGATGAAAAAAGACTAGATTTACTGAGTGGTTTTTTTGCTGAATATAATTATAATTTTAACGAAAAACTTTACATAATCACAGGTCTAAGAGCTGACTATTATAACCAACAAGAAAAAACATACTATTCTCCCAGATTACATATAAAATACAATCCGAATGAAAAAAGTGTACTTCGATTTTCAGCTGGAAAAGGATTTAGAATATCAAACATTTTAATTGAGAGTATGCCTTTTTTAGCTTCTAGCAGAAAAATCAATATTGATACGCGATCAAATATTGAAAGTTCTATAAATATTGGGTTAAATTATTCATATTGTTTTTACTTGTTTGAAAGAGAAGCAAGTTTTAATTTTGATATTTATAACACTAGCTTTGATGAACAAGTTATCGTTGATATTGAAAAAGAAGGTGAACTTAAATTTTATAACTTGGATGGTAAATCAAATTCAACAAGCGCCCAGATTGATTTTTCATATGAGTTAATTGAAAATTTAGATGTTAAGACTGCATTTAAAATAAATAAATCCCTTACAAAATATTCAGATGATACAAAGCAAACTGCATTAACTCCAATATCAAGAGGGCTTGTTAATTTAGCTTATAAAAACAAAAAAGAAAATTGGAAATTTGATTTTACATGTAATTACGTTGGAGAAAGTAGAATTCCAGAACACTCAAAAATAACATATACTAAATCAGATTGGTTCATGTTATTTAATTCTCAAATAACTAACTCGAATAATAATTTTGATACATATATTGGTGTAGAAAATTTATCAAACTACGTGCAAGAAAACCCAATAATAAGTTCAGAAGATCCTGATTCTGATGATTTTGATGCATCATTAATTTATGCTCCAGTTATGGGTAGATTATTTTATGCAGGTTTAAGATATAAATTTAATCGAAACTAACTATTGAGTTGGTTTAACAAAAAATTGTTGAGAATTGACTGAAATAAGTACACCCAACCCATTATATACATTTGAATAAACCGGTATAACTTCACCACCGAAAATACCAAGTTCTCCTTTATCTCTATGCTCACCCAAAGAACTAAAATAGGAATAGGTGTCTTCACTAAAAGTTGAAAATTCAAAAGAAATTGTGTCGCAGTCGTTTAATTTAAAATAAGTTTCAACATCCACAGATATAGTTTTTTTCTGTCCATCAAATAAGGCGTCTGAAAATATAACTTGTTCACCAATAAAAGTATAACCATTTTCTGGAATAAACTCTGTTTGAGGAAATGAAGGATCGTTAGATTGCATTTCAACAACTCCTCTAAATTTACCATATCCAGGTTCTCCACCTCCACCATAACCTCCATAGCCTCCATAACCCCAATAATCATCATCCTTTGCACATGATGCAAATAATTTCAATCTGTAATAGTTTTGTTGATTAGCATTATCGTCAAAACTAAATGTAAAATTGATCTTTTCTACATTTGATAGTGAATCAATTGATAAATCATATATATTCAATCCTTTTTCTATAAATGTTGT
The DNA here is from genome assembly GCA_002697505.1 of Flavobacteriales bacterium. Lineage (GTDB taxonomy): Bacteria > Bacteroidota > Bacteroidia > Flavobacteriales > BACL11. The sequence continues at coordinate 8,384 of NZWA01000017.1, forward strand.
GGCATTAATAGAATTATAATCGGGATGATTCACTTCTATTTTATATGTTTTTTCTGATTTTGGTATAAAATCAGACTTGTAATAATACATTGGCAATGGAATAGAATTATAATTTCCATCATTAATATATATTGTTTGTAGTTCATCCAAATTTGCAACTAATGTATCCACAAAAACATCATTCTCAAATAATAGTGCGTCTGCATTTCTAATAAAAGTGGGGTTAGCATTATCAAAAGCACCAGCTGAATGAGATATAGAAACCTTTATAGAACTGTCTGTATCTAAAACACCATTTAAAACCAATACTGGTTCATGTGTAGGTATTTCTAAATCAATAACGGTTTCCATTTCAGAACAAGAAATGATTAATAAAAAAATTAAGCTAAAAAATGAAACTTTTTTCATAATTAAAAAATTTGTATTCTATAAGAAATTGAAGGAATAATTGGATACAAAGAAACTTGCTTTGCTACTCTTGTATTATTTTGGTAATCAAGATAAGCAAAAAAAGGATTTTTTCTATTGTATAGATTATATACTCCAATGGACAATATACTTTTCCATTTTTCTCTTTCTTTATGTTTGTTAATTGCAAAGTCTAGCCTATGATAAGCAGGCATTCTATTTGAATTTCTTTCTCCATATGATTCTACAATGTCAGCACTCATAGTATTTTCCCACCCTTGCTCGGGAATTCCAATGTAAACAGCCTGAGGAAAAGTTAAAGAGTTTCCTGACCCATATACCCATGTGGCTCCCACATCATAGTTTTTATTAAACTTATGCGATAGAACTATTGAGAAATCATGTCTTCTATCAAATTTATAAGGATACCATTCACCAAAATTTATATTTTCAAATCTTCTATTAGACCATGAAAGTGTGTAGCCTATCCATCCAGTTGTTTTTCCTCTTTTTTTCTGTAAAAATAATTCTGCACCATAAGAAACTCCTTCACCATCTATTTCAATAGCATTTTCCCATGACTCTGTATTTTCTAAATTAGAATAGCCGGCCTTATATGTAATTAGATTACTCATTGTTTTGTAATAACATTCAAAACTTAAATCATATAAATTATCATACAATTGAGTAGAAATATTCGCTGCCCACTGCTCGGAGGACTGTGAAGGAACGGTGTTTACAGCCGGAACCCATAAGTCACTTGGAAACCCAACTGAAGAATTAGATAGCAAATGAATGTTTTGTTGCATCTTCGCGTAAGAAGCTTTAATTGACCAATTTTCGTTTAACAAATATCGCGTTGACAATCTTGGTTGTAAGCTTAAATTAGATTTATCACTTATCTTTTCAAATAATCCTATACTATTAGTTGAAGTATTATTTGCTACAGAGTAATAACCTAAATGCAAACCTATATTTGCTTTTAATCTGTTGGAAAGCTTAACATTATCTTCTAAATAAAAATAAATTTCATGCGCATTTTTTTTGGGTGAAAAGTTTAGAATTGTATCTAATCTAAAATCAGAATTAGAAGTATCTAGAGAAGGATAATCAATTAAAATATTTAAATTAGTTTCTCCTGGTGTAAACTGATGATAAGTGTATGATAATCCAAACTTAATATCATGATAAGGATTTGGTAAATAATCAAAATCAATTCTAGCTCCTAAATCTTCTATTCCAGATAAATATCCAAAATTTACATTATAACTTTCATTACCATAAATTGAATTTTGATTAGCAGCAACCCCAAAAGCAGTATTAAATGAATAGCGACTATATGTTAGCGTTGTATTACTGAAAGTCTTTTTTGAAAATAAGTGATTCCATCTCAATGTAGATGTAATATTACCGTATCCCAAAGAAAAATCTAGTTCTGAAGATTCATTTGAAGAATTTTCGGAATTAAAATCTTTTTCTGAATTATCAGTTTCATTGTAATTTACACCAAAAAAATCTTTACCAGAGTATGCACTTAAGTAAATACGATCTTTTTCCGAAATCTTATAATTTATTTTAGCATTGAGATCATAAAAATAGAGGGATAAATCTGTAGAGGATGGTAAAAAAGGTTTAACAATAAGATCAATATATGTTCTTCTAGCAGAAACAATAAATGACATCTTATCTTTGATTATTGGACCTTCAATTGTAGCTTTAGATGTCAACAAACCAAGTGTTGCATCTACATTATATTTTTTTAGGTTACCTTCTTTCATGTCAATCTGCAAAACCGAAGATAGCCGACCTCCAAATCTTGCTGGAAAGCCACCTTTTGTTAGTCTAACAGACTTAATTGCATCTGCATTAAAAACTGAGAACAAACCTCCAATATGTGATGCATTATAAACTGGGACACCATCTAGCAAAATTAAATTTTGATCTGGTCCTCCGCCTCGTACATAAAATCCTGAAGAACCTTCACTAGACTGTACCCCTGGAAGTAATTGAATTGCTTTGAGTACATCTACCTCACCTAATAGAGCAGGAATATTTTTAATTTGTTCAATCGGGACTTCAATTATCGAAGTCTGTGTGTTTTCTACTATGCTTTTTTGACCACTAACAGTGACTTCTTGTAAATCTATAGCTTGTGGTTTAAAACTAATATTTACGACAATATTTTTATTTAAATCAATATTATTTTTTTGACTAGTGTAGCCGATAAAGGAGTAATGAATCTCATGATTACCTTTTGGAAGTGTTAAACTATAATAGCCATAAGTATTAGTGATTACACCCAAATTTAAATTTTTACAAAATACGTTTACACCGATAATATTTTCACCAGTATTTGCATCAGTTACGTACCCGCTAATTGTAAATTTTTCTTGACTGAAAGATGATAGAAAAGAAAAACATATAAAAAATGTAATAAGATACTTTTTCATAAATTATTTTTTTATTTATTTACAATTATTTTCTTTTCAACAGACCCATCACTGTAAATATAAAGAAGATTAGTGTTAAATTTTATTTTTTCTACATCTCTTCCTAACAAATCAATAATTTTTATTAGTTTTTTTGAGTTAGTATTAAAATCCTTTGTGTTTGTTATATTGGTCAATTCAAAAAATTCATATTCCGCTCTTTCTGGTAGAGTACTGAGAGCATCGTTATTGTGAGCTCTAAAATAATATTTGATTTTTCCATTGAAATTCGCATATGGGAGAAAAGCTGAATACACCCCATCATTGGCTAATAAATCACCATTAGTTCCATCATCGTACATAGAAAATGATTTGAACTTTGAATTATATTCACTAGTTGTAGCTAATAGCTCAATAAAAGTAGCATTAGACGCTTCAACTGAAATAGTATTATTTGCCACAACTGGATTGGTTAATAATGGAGGAATCAATGATATCTCAGGATGATTTAATAAATATTCTTTTCTAGCATCAATGCTACTCATAATACCACCAAAACCCCAACCTGTCCAAATTGGTGACTCTAAATTATCAAGTAAATTTTGCATAGAAAACGCCTTATTTTGATCGTTGTCTGCTGCATTATAAAGAAGTTGTTGGAAACTGTTTAATTCAGATCTGATGTAAGATGTATCAAGTGATTCGTTTACAATGGTTCTAATATGGGCTGTATAAATCTTTCTATATAGTGGATTATTTAACAAATTATACAAAAGTGGTCTTTCTTCCCATGGCTGAGTACTTCCTAAATTTGGACCTGTAAAATATGGGTCATATTCGTAAACATTTGAAGGATTCCAAAAGTCCCATCCCATTATTGCACCTGTAAAACTATTATCTAAATCCCAAGGAATCATTTGAAATAAATTATCCTTAGATTTATACAAATAATAATTGTGCATATAATAAGTATTATAACAATCTAGATTTAAGAGAACTTGATTTACTGCAAATGCCCACAAAGTTCTATCAACATTTAAAACACTATCAATATTATTAAAGTCCAATGATATTGTTTTTATTAAATTAACTAAATCTTGCCATCCATCATCCGACTTCATATCATAACTATTAT
>NZWA01000018.1 GCA_002697505.1 Flavobacteriales bacterium
ATTATACCTAGAATCCAGAGGTAGAACTAAATCTACTTGTGACCCCCATCTAATCAAACTGAATCTTTCGTTTTGAGCGCAAAGATCCCCTTGTTGTTTAAAAGGGGCTATTACGTTTACATCTTCATCTGCTATTTGTATTATATGGTATGTGTAATTTAAAGAAGGAACATACACTTGGTTAGACATTCTTTCATTATACTTTAAGTATGCCATGTTATTTGGATTGATTACTTTATTTAAAATATCCTTCTCTACCGCTAACATTGGCTTATTTGTAGACTCAATAGGTTCTAAACGTTTATAATTTAAAACTCCTCCATAAGGAATTCTATTGATGTGTACATCATAAAACGACATAAATATTCCAATAACTAAAGAAGGTTTATCATAATCACTATCACCCATTACATCTTGGATAGTGTAATCAATACCTTTTATTTCTAAAACTTGCTCACCAGGTTGAACTACTTTTTGATATAAAATAGTTCCATCTGCTGGGCTGTAAAAATGTTCATGATCTATATAAGTTGATCTTAAGGGATCCCTAAAAAAGAAAGTATTGCTTAATTCCCCAACTGATAATTTTGACAATTCTGCTACTTCACCATTTAACCAATCTTCTAATTTTTCAGCCATTATAATAGGGTTTTAAAATGATCAACTCTATTTAAATGCATTACCATACAAGATAACATAGCTCCTGACTTCATATATTCTGATAAATTAAATATTACAGGTTCCATACCTTGTTGTGAACATATTTTTTCTAGTGATTCAATTTTATGTTTTTCACCTTCATAAAACTCATCTGATTTTTTAAGTTCTGAAATGTTTGAAGCACATAAAATCATATTACCTAATCTAACTGAGTTAGCCATTCCATACATAGAATCTTCTACATCTATGTCTACTATATCTGTATATTTGTTTATTTGTGCTAACTCTGATTTATCATATAATTCTGTACAAACCATAGTTGCATTTGGATTTAACGGGAAAATACTACAATCTAAATGGTACATATATTCATCTACCATTTTAACTTTAATTATATTCATATCAAAGTTTTCTTCCATCCATTTATAAGTTTCAATATCGGAACGGATACCATAACCACCTATATAAACATTATCACTTAAATATTTTATATCAGCTTCACCTTCCCATTTATGGGGAGAAATGTGAGTTTTATAACCCATTTGATTAAAGAATTTTTCACCTACATACTCTTCACCTTGCCTTGGTGGTGAAGTATAATTTGAAAGTAAAATATGATTTTCATCACAAATATGAGGTAATTGTAAACCTAAATTTGCTACATAAATTAAATCTTGAAAATTACCTTCCGCTGGGAGTAGATGTACTAATGATTGACCTGCTATAAAATTATAGAGATCCATAAATTGTTTATATGCTTTTGGTCTGTTAATTTGTAATTCTTCATTTGACATTTCTTTCATCCAGATATTATTAGGATCATCTGTTGAAAATGTATGAGGAAAGTTCATTACGTAACTTTGAATTGGCAACTGCGAGGGAGTTTCTTTCATTTTAATAACTTTTAATTAATATTCGTTAATAAATATAATAATTACTAACTAGGTATCCAAAGAAAAAAAAACCCCGCTAATGCGGGGTTTTAATTACTAATTGTTAAGTTATTCGATTACAGTGTATTTAAACCGTTAACGAAGATCTTACCATAGAATTCAGGTCTTACAACTTTCTTAGCATATCTTGTTAATAGACCTTTTCTTGGTGTGAAAGTGTCTGGATCGTATACTAATGGAGTCATAATTAATGGAATATATGGAGCAAATACAGCACCAGCTTCTAAGAACTGACCTCCTCTAAATCCTAATAGGATTACGTTTTCAGTCATGTAAGGGTTCTTATAAACAGTGTATCTTGAGTTGATAGTACCTGCTTTTTGTACACCAAATGCGTAGCTTGCTTTAGCAGCATCACCGTCTGAAGTACTAGCAAATCCTGGAATAGATTCGATAATAGTAGCTACAGTTGGAGAACATACTAAGAAGTTAGCACCACCTCTAAGAGTTTTCTGGTGAATAATGTTACTTAACTTTTGGATTTTAGTTCCTAAAGTTTGGAACCATTGTCCTTGAGAGTTATAGAAGCCTAAATCAGCATCTACAACACCTGTTGAAGCTAAAGCTAAGTTGTTTTGAGCTGACCAATACTCATCTCCTGCAGCTGCAGATTCGATCAACATATCAAGAATTTCTAAGTCAATTTCTAATGAAATGTACTCACTCATGATAGAAGTTAATTCTGCTTCAGCATCTAGAGAATGGTAAGCATTTAAATCTTGAGCGAACTCAGGAGTCCAAACAGCTTTTAACTTTCTAGTTTTAGCAACAATAGCTTCTGATTGCATCTGAATGTTAATTTCAGGAATTGTGATTGGGTTATTATTTCCGTTTAGGTTTGTGTTACCTTCTTCGAAATCACCTCTTTCAGCATCATTAGTTTGTAGTGTATATACTACTTTTAATGTACCACCTTCATTAACACCTGCACCTACGAAGAATCTGATTACATCAGCACCAGCTGATTGAGTTACTCTTGTAAACTCTGGGTATTGTACTGCAGTACCATCTGTTGGTAAGTCAGCAGCTGAACCTGATAATCTAAATCCTTTTACAGCTCTAGTATCATAATCAGGTGTAGCAGTTACAGGAACATCTAATGCAACGATCTGTCCTGTAGCACCAGCAACATAAGATTGAGATACATCTGAATCAGCTTGTAAATCAATATACCAGTCAACTGATTTTGAAACTACTGTATATGCAGTAGATTGTGTGTTGTTAATAGAGTAACCAAATCTACCAGCACCGTAAAGACCACCTTCGTTAGTGTTCCCGAAAGGAGCAGTTGAAGGATCAGTACCTTCGTTTCCATAAAGAGAATTACCAGCAGTAAATGGCTCTTTAGTAGTACCGTATTGGAAATCTAAATAAAATACTAGACCAGAAGGTAAGTTCATTGGCTGAACGCTAACAAATTCTTTAGCAGCGATCTGTCCAAATACTTTTCTTACCAATGGTAAAGCAACTCCAGCCCATTGTCCAGCAGGACCTGTACCAGGAGTAAATGAACCAGCACCAGCACCACCGCCAGTGTTAGTTTCTTCCATCACTAATTGCTTAGCTTGGTTTTCTAGAATCATAGACATATTGTTCTTTTCAGTTTCGTTTCCGATTCCTTCTAAAAGACCTGTCTTATTCCATTTAGCAGCTAATCTAGCAGCATCACTCTGTAGTGATTTGTACGGATTAGCGCTTTCTAAAAGTGAATTTAATTGTGACATTTTTTTCAATTTTGTTTTGTTAATAATAATTTTTAAGTTCTAAATTAGATTATTCCAGCTAATTTTTTAAAGCGTGCGACCATTTCATCTGATTCAACAATCGGTTGTTTCTTAGCTACATTTGTATTAGCTTTCATATTAGAAGCACTTCCTTTAGCTCTATAGCTTTCGCTTATAGATTTATTGGAAACTTTAGTTGCTACACTACCATCGATAGTTTCAAACACAAGTTTTACTTCTTTTATTGTTTCAGCTTTATCAAATGCACCTAATACTTTAACTTTCTGTGCTTCAGTTAAGTTTTTGCCTCGGAACACTTTGTTCGTGTAAAGTAGTTTTGCGTTTAGCAAATTAATTTCATTTAACTCAGTTCTAAGAGCTTTAACTGTAGCATAAGCTTCTTCTAGTTCTTTCTCTTTTTCTTCAAGTTTAATTTTGTCAATTGCTTTTTTAGCATCTGCTTTAGCATCTTTGATACCATCTTTGTATCCTTCTTCCTCAGCATCTGTTCTCGCATCTTCTGATATGTCAACCGAAGTCTCCTCATCATCTTCTACTTCAATTTCACCTTCGTCGCTTACATCTACATCAACGTCATCTTCGAATGATTCTCCAGCTTCGATTTCTCCAGCTTTAACCATATCTTCAATTACGTCTTCGATGAACTTCTTAAGGTCTTCTTCAGATAAGTCGTCAAGGTCTATGTCCTCGTCTTCCTCATCTTCTTTCTCGTCTTTTTCACCATCAAGGTAGCCTTCCTCTTCAGCATCAGTACGCTCATCTTCTTCAAGTTTGATATCGTCAAGTTTATCTTCCATATCTTTTTTAGCGTCCTTCATGCCGTCCTTGTAGCCTTCCTCTTCAGCGTCAGTACGAGCATCTTCTTTAAGATCTTCTTTTTCCAACTCAGCTAAAATTTCATCAAGTTCTTTGTCTTCCTCAGAAACGTCTTCTTTTGATTCGTCAACTTTTTTATCGTCTTCTTCTTTGAATCTCATTTTTTCTGTTTCTTTTTCTGCTGGGCCATCACCTTTGAGGCCTTTACGCATTACAGGATTAGACATTTCCTCTTTCATTTCAGCATCGTCGTGTTTTGCTTCTTTTACTTTGTCATCTTCTTCTTTCACATCTTCTTTTTCCATTTCTTCTAGTTTACTAGCAAACATGGCTTGAACTTGTGGAGAAAAAGCTTCTTCTAAAGCAACTTTAGCATTTGCTATAGCTGATTCTTTAACAGCTTTAGCATCGGCAATAGCCTCTTTTAAAAAGTCTCTGTTCATTTTTCCTAAATTTTTGTTGGGAAACTACGTTTATTAAGAAACGTAATAGGGGGTTTATATTCAATTAATGCCATATAGAAGATGGCATATTATCAATTATACGTATATGTAAAGATATTAAAATACAAAAAGGCGCTCCAAAAAATTGAAAACGCCTTTTTACCAGGAATCAGGGGTAAATTTTTATTTATATAATAGGGCAAGAACCATGTGAACATAATATTTCACGTAGTATTTCATTTACATTTTTATAACTATCTTGCGCCTTAAATTCTTTATTTTCTCTTACTAAATGCATAAATGAATCTGGGTTTGAAGGTGTTGAAACAAAATCCCAACATAGTAATTCAAAGTCATCTTGTACTTCCATTACACCACCTCTATCTTCTAATGAACCCATTCCTCTAGAAGAAACACCAACTGTAATTCCACTTTCAACTAACGCTTTAAGTATATTACCATTTGGAGTAGGTAAAATTTCTATTTTACCCATTACATTATCTCCATCCCAATACATTTCTACTATATTATGAGATACATTTTGTAAGTTTATAACTGATGATTCAGGATGGTCTAATTCACCCATTGCTCTATTTTCATCAACTAGTGTTTGATACTTGTCAATTTCTCTTTTCCATAAATCTTTAGAATAATATCTACCATTACCGTTTTTTACTTCAGCAGTAGCTAATATTCCTTCAACTAAAGGTAATCCTCGTTTTGAACGTACCTCATTCAAACGTACTCCTTTAGGTTTAAATACGTGGGTTTCTATTAATAATTGACTCATACTTAATATTATTCTCCTCTGAACTTTTCTTGTCCTGAGTAAGTTTCTGGGTTGTCATTTGAATTTTCATTACTATTATCGTTAGATCCTAGATTTGAATTATCATTACTTCCCTCATCAACAACTTTTTTATAAGATTTACCACTCATTTTTTCGTAAACCTTTTCCATTTTTAATTTTCTTTTTTCAAGAATTTTAACTTCACGTTGCATTTCTTTCATTTTAGCTTTATCAACTAATTCTGATAGACTATCATCTTCAGTAACCATAGAAATTCTTTCTTTTTTACCTTCGATTATGTCAGATAATGCTTCAATTTGAAGTTCCATAGTGGCAATTTTACCATTTTTTTCAATTTCAGCTAATTTAGATTCTGTAGTTTCTTTTTTAACTCTTGGTTTTCTTTTTGGTTTTTCTCCTAATGGAGTTTCATTTAAAATATTTACTAATGATATCATTTTATTTTCTTTTAGTTCTACATAACCGGTTCCAACTTCACCTTCTGGGAAGTCTTTTGTTGTAGCTTCACCATATCCGCCTCCAACACCACCGTCTTTAATTTGTTTTCCTTTTCCTAATCCAGGAGCATCTTCTGTATAGCCAATTCCTTCAATACCAAATTGAGCATCTTCAACATAATATAAAGGGTTTTTATCTATATTTTTAATAACTAAATCAATTAATTCTTGTTTAGTTTTATCTGCATTAGCTTCATTTGTAAGTTCTGTATAATATCCTTGACGGAATTGCTCACCAGATACATTATCAAGCAATTTATCATTTTTATAATCATATCCTCTGTTAGGTGATTCTAAATCTGTTACTTCTTTAGAAACTTTTTTAGAAACAGCTTTAACATCTTCTTCAGAAATTAAATTCATGTTCTCATCAAATAACTTAAACCAATCTGGTTGATTAGTTTTACCAGTAGCTACATATAAGTTTTCTGATATAATATTTCTTTTTGCTAAGATAGTTGATGCCTCCTCAAATCCAGCTGCGTTACGAACTAGATTAGGGTATTTTGCTTTAGCTTCTTTAAGGAAGATATGTTTGCTACCTTTTCCTTTTTTTATTTGGTTATATTGTTCTTGTAATGTTTTTGCCATTTTATTCGCCTTTTAATAAGTCTTTAATATCTTTTATATAGTCTAAAACTAGATCTGTTGGTTTAACAACAGAGTATGAACCAGGATTTTCTTTATAATAATCACTAGTTTCATTTTTAGCATTGCTCAACATCTTATAAATATCATTCATTTCCTGTTCAATGCGATCAAACGCTAATACTCTACCTTGTTGAAATGATTCAACAGAATTATCTTCAAATAATTGTTTTACTATAATGCCTGATCCTTTAATTTTTTTAGGTACTAATTTATACCCAAATTGTTTTACATATGAATTATCTTTAACTCCATCTTCAGATGCTTTAGGACCTGGTCCTAAATCAGCACCTACTCCTTCTTGTAATTGAGACATTTTAGATTTTACAATATTTTTAAATTCATCTGCAGCTTCAGAACCAAAGTTACCATCAACAATTCTATACATTTTACGATATTGTCTCATCATATCTTCAGCATATATTTTAGCATTTAATGATGGTGATTCATTTTCTTTAACTTCTTTATATCCCAATTCTTTATATGCTTTATCATTTGGTTTAGATCCTTTTAATCTAAAAGCATAAGGTGTTAAATAAGCTCCCGCTGCACCTGATGTTGAAATTTCTTCTACTTCATCTTCAAATAAATGATCCGCTAAAGCCATTCTAATAGTACCTCTTAACATACCATCATCTTTAATATCATATTTCTCTGATATTGCTTTTGCTACTGCGTCAACTCTTCTATCTTGAAGGTCAGATATATCAGAAACACTAGGTAATTCATTTTCACTTAACCTCATTACTATCCTATTATACTCATCAGGATATTCATTTCTAAGGTGTGTACGAATTTTATTTCTTAATAATTTTGATGTTTCAAATATTTCTCTAAAGAAATTATCACCTTTAGTTTCATTTCTAACACCTTTAGCTACGCTAACTAAGTCAGTAGCTGTACTAAATAACTCTTCAAATGAAGGTAATCTTTCTACAGTCCATGAAACTTTTCCTGTTTCACTATCAATGTCAGTTACAGTGTATTTTGTATCACCATCTTTGCTAAAAGTTACTTTTCCTACTTGTATACTTCTTTTTGGTATACCTGTATCCTCAGCAGCGTCTTCAGCAGTACCTGCTTTAGCCATCTCCTTAACTAATCCCTTAACAATTTCTTCAATTTTGCTTTTATCCATTTGCCTTACGTAATTCTTCTAGTAATGAATGATATTGTAACAAATCAACTAAATGATCACTTTTGATAACTTTTCTTTTATCTAATTCTTTAATTAAAGAAGAAACTTCGTTTAACTTAATTTTAACAACTTCACTTTTTGTTCTTTTTATTTCCTCTTTGATTGTTTTTTTAATCAAATTAACTTCATTATTATAAAATTCTTTTAATCTAGAAGTATTATCTACAGACTCAATAAATTCTTTAAGTATACTTTTTTGTTTAGAGTTAAGTGAAGAATATTTATCATTAAATTTTTCTAATAAGACATAATAAGTAAGTGTACGAATATCTTTATCTTGAGACTTAAATTCTTCAATTATATTATCTTTAACATTGTCTCTAACTATTTTTCCAGATGTTAAATACTCTAAAATAGTTACTTTATTATCTATAATTTGATTAGGATCTATTAATTTAGTAGTATTGTATGCCTCCACTAATGTATATAAAGAAGCCTGAGCTTTATAGTCATTCATTTTTGTTTTGAACAAATCTTCTACATTATAGTGTTTTTTTAATTCACTTATTAAATTATATTTTTCTTTTCTAATTCTAGATCTATTTAGTTTTTTAGATTGTTCTAATACAGTGTCTAATACAGCATTTGCTTTAGAATCATCTAATTTACTAGATTTAAATATAGTTTCATATAATTTATATTCTTTACCTAACTCAGTGTTAACAAAGTGTGATTTTAGAATGTCGATTGCAGGGGAATTTTTTCCTGACAGGGTTTCGGAGGTAATTTTTCTTACCACTACTTCAAATAAAATACCTGTATTCCTGAATTTTGAATGTTTTATATACATCAATACTTATTTTTTTATAAATATATTAAAATTATTGTTCCTTAATATTTGATTCGTCAAGTAACGAACTTTTTGCGTTATCCTGCTCAAATACTAACTTTTTTCCAGGTGTAAATTCACTTGGAATTGATTTTAACATAGATTGATGCTTTATATAATTTGCATTACTTTCTAATGCTAAAGAACTTTTTTTAGGATCATTGTAATCTCGTTTCATACCTTTTGCCCCTAATCTATCTTTTCCAAAATTATCATCTTGAGTATTTCGCTTAGATGCTTTTTCTTTTGGTCTTCCTAAAACTGTTTTTCTATTACCTATATATTGGTTATCCTCATTATGTGGAGGTATATCACCAGGATTTGAATACATTCTTCCTTTACCATATAATGTAGCTAAATCATGAGGTGTACCATATGACTGGCCTGTTTCAACTGGGTCATTTCCTTCAGCTTCAATTTGAGCTATTCTAAACTTACGTTTAGCATCTTCTCTAACTAAATCTCTAAAGTCATCATATTGGTCTTCACTTAAATGGAATAGATGATCGTAAACGAAGTCTGTTGGGAACATATTTGTTTCAACCATTTGAGCAGCTAAATCCATTTTTTCTTTCATTAATGCTACTCTTTCTTGATCATAAATAATTGAAGGTGTTGTTAGTGATAATTCAAAATTAGATAATTGTTCATCTTTATAACCTTGAGTATATAAATGAACTAATGCTATTTTATATAATTCTGAAACTACAATTCTTTGTATTCTTTCAATTGTACGAGCGAATCTAATATCTTGAGCAGCTAGTGTAGCTTTACCATCTGTATTTTCATCATAACCCATAAATGCTTTTGGTACTTTAAGAGCTGCAAATAATTTATCTCTTAAGTACTCAACGTCAGCAATACCATCCCACTGCATTCCATTTGCACTTTCAATTTTAGTACTTGCATCATTACCTCTAACTGGGATGTAATAATCTTCAAGTAGATTTTGCATATTATATCTTAAATTATACTCACCAGTTTTTTCATCTACGTGAGGAGTACGTTTAAGTTTACTTAATGTTTTTTCCATAAACGCATCTACTTCATTTGGAGGAATAGCTCCAACATTCATATAGAAAATACGTTTTTCAGGTGCACGTACAATTCTGTGAATTAACATTGCATCTTCCATTAAAACATATTGTTTAAATAATTTTCTAGCTGGCTCAATATATGATCTACCATAAGGTAAGAAGTTCATATTTGTTAATAATCTAAAGTGAGCCATTTCATAATTATCAAATATAATAGCATCTGGGAATGTGCCTTGATTTGGTACATTATAGTATCCATAATCAGAAGCAGATACACCATCTGGGGAGAATCTAAATTGAATTTCAGTTGGATTATCTTTATCTAAACCTTCTAATCTTTCAATATGAAATGCTGTGTAAGGAATAACATTATAAACACCAAATTTTTCTGCGATTTCTAACTTTAAGAAAAAATCACCATATTTAGCTAAATTTCTAACCCAAGGCCATAAATTAAATTCAATATTTAAAACATCATAAAATAAATTATATAAGATTTTTTGTATATCTTCATCAGCAGATTTAATTTGTAATACTTCACCCATATCATTTTTAAGTGTAGACTCATCTGCTATAATATCTAATGCAGATGCAATAATAGCATCTGTATCCATTGAATCATACTCTGAGTATAATTGTGGTCTTAAATATTGGTAATTAAAATGTGATTGTTGTCCGTATAATGATGTTGATGAATTTGAATATATTCTATTAAATCTATCTATTAAAGTATTTGTTTCAATTTCACCTGACTGTTGTATCTTGTTAACATCAAAAACTTTAAGTTGATTGCCCCCTACATTACGAATAATTACGTCTGTAGAAAATAATCGTCTTAACCTTGAAAATAAACCTGTATCTGCCATGTTTTATTTATTTATAAATATTATAATAACCATTTTATGTCATGGGTTTTTCCATCTATTTTTACTTCATATGGATTTGCTACCCTACTTGCGCCAGTAAATGCACCTGTTTGTGTTGATTTATTACTTTTTATACCACTTAATGCTGCTCTTGCCATATCTAAACTTTGTTGTTGAAACTTCAATGAAGTATCACGTAGGAACATACCAATCCCAAATGACATAACCAAGTCATCGTTGTAGCCTGTTTGAGCTTCTGGTCTTCCATTTTTCCAAACAAATACTTTCATTTCTTCTAATAAACGTTTTGAACGGATAGTTACTGATTTATCACCAACAAATTCTCTAAATTTATTAATACAAAGTGGTCTTGTTTTCATTGACATAGTAAAACCAGGAACCATTTCAGAATTACCTTCATATACTCTTAAAAATGACTCTGCTGTAAGTGCATCTGATTTTGGAGATTGGTATAAATTTCTATAACCCCTTTCTCTAATTGCATCTAATGCTGCCCAACCAATATTAGCATTTTCAACTACTAACATAGCATTATTATACTCTGTAGCTAAACCAGTTAAAAAATAACCAAATTCTTTAGGTGGTAATTGTCCTTTATACTCTGCTACTTGTGTATTAGTTTCAATATCCATTACATGACATGCAGAAAAGTCTTTACCATCACCTCTAGCTACGTCAGCTACTACCATATATTCTCTAGAATAATCAGCTGCTTCCCAAACCCATAAATTTTGGTCTGCACCTCTTCTTTCCATTGGATCCTGAATAGTAGATTCTTTAATAAATTCAATCCACTCAGAGTAAAATACTATATCACCTGAAGTACTAAAATCACAATCACATTCTTGGGCTGCTAATCTAGGATCACCTAGTAGTGAATCTTGTGAATCTCTCCATTCTTGATTTCTTTCAGGATGTACCCACCAAGGTAATTTAATTGGTAAGAATTGATTCTCACCTGATTCAGCATTAACCCATGTTTTGTGAAACCAATTTCCAGTACCATAAGGTGTACTTAATACTATAGCTCCACCCCCAGTTGCTAATGTTTGTTGTGATGAGGCCCAAATCTCTCCAATATTATCAATAAAAGCTGCCTCATCAATTAGTAGTAAAGATACTGCTTCTGATCTACCAGCATCACTACTTGCAGATGTTGCTTTAATTATTGATCCATTACTAAGCCGAAGTGATAATTTATTATTTTCTTCTGCTTTAATTTGCAACCAAGAAGGTAAATTATCATACATAAATTTAACTTTCGTAACCATGTTACGGGCTGTTTCTTGTTTTGTTGCAATACAAAGTACGTTTTTATCTTTATGAAATAACATTAACCATAGAGAATATCCAGCCGTTAAAGTAGAAATACCTAACTGTCTAGATTTAAGAATAATTGAGTAGGGATTATCTCTAAATAAATGTAATGATTTTTCTTGAAATGGGTATAAACCAAATTGGATTCTACCTCTTTGTGGGTGTTGTATAAAACAGTATTTTTTCATAAAATGAGCAGGATCCTTAGCACATTTTAAATACTCTTGTCTTATTATTTTTTTTAAATCCTTATCTGCCATTATCTAGGTAATGAGTAATCTATTACATGGATTGTAATTAGAGTACCTACTACCCCTCCTACAACTCCAACCCATGGTTTTTTATACCATTTATCTACTTGATTTAATCTATCATCATACAATTTAATTTGATCTTTAAGTAGATTTACTTCTTGTTTTCTATAATTTAAAAGTATACTATCTTGTTTAGATAACATTTCATAGTTTCTAATTTGTGACTCTAAATCATAAATTAAAGTAGTTTTTATTGAGTCTTGTTCTTTAAGAGTATCAATAGCTAAAAAGAACTCATTAAGTTCTTCTTGAGGAATTTCAATTATCTCTTGACTATAACAATTTAAAGTTACAGTCATGAGTAACATTAATAAAATACGTTTCATATTATTTTTTTCTATATTTTTTCTCGAAACTGTCAATTGTTTTCTTAGCATCTTTAGTGCTTTTAACTTTTGATTTAGTAGTTTTAATTTTAGCAGAAGTTTTTTTAATATTTGATTTTGTTACTTCTTTTTCTTTATTTACTTTATCAGCACTTTTAGTAATAAAATCTAATTTGTCTTCGTTAGCTTTAACTCTTCTGTTAAAATCTTTTTTACTTTGACTTTGTTTCGTAGATGCAAATATAGCTAGTATACCGGCTATTGCACCTCCAATTCCTAATATAACTTTCCAAATTGTTTTCATAAATGTGGGTTTACAATAAAGATTCTAATTCTTTCTTTATTTTTGTTAATTCTCTTAAACGATCTGTTAATTTAGCTTTTTCTTCACCTTCTGAGTCTTTCCATTTTTTAACTACTTGTTTCATTTCTTTAGTAGTCTGTTGAAGTTTAGTAGCTATTCTAGATACAGAATCACCTTTTTTAGCCGCTGACATAGCTTTTTTATCCATATCATCTTCGTCTTCTTCTTTCATAAGGTCTTTAGTTTTCTCTAATTCCTTATTTAATTCGGCTTGGGCTTTAGCTTTGTCCTGGATGTCTTCTGCTGTTTCCTCAGATAGTATTTCAATAATTTCTTCTTTTATTTGAGCTTTAAATTCTGATAATTTCATAGTAGAATATTTTATTTATAAATATCACGAAAGAACTGATAATTTAACTGATTTTATACGTTCCTCTGTTGATCCTTTAATTTCAATTAAATTTTTAATTCTATGTCTATATTTACTAAGTAATAATTGAATTGTATCATCAATTTCTTTTCTATATTCTGCATCAGTTTCTCTAACACCATTATTTTCTATATCAACTCCTTCAGGTGAAACATAAAATATATAATCATATTCCTCTAACATATAAGATGCAAATTGACAAAAATCATCAGCTTCAAAATAATACATTGATTTAGAACATTTGGCAAATGCCATTACATCAATAATTGTTCTATCAGTAATAATATTATCATTCATTAATTCACTTGCCCTTTCAGCTAAAAATACAGCTTGACCCTTAACAGTAGAATCAGTATTTAAAGGAATACCTAACTCCATTAAATATTTAGAACGTTCTGTTCTAAATTTATAATCTTTAAATTCAGGTAATTCAGCTAAAGCATTAACTAAAGTTGTTTTACCTACTGACATTGTTCCGCAAAATCCTATTTTCATAATTAAAATGGTAAATTATCACTATTATCTTCTTGTGATGATCCAGGTAAAACCCTATAACTATCACTGTCAAAATGTTGAGTTGACACCTCGAATATACAACTTCCTTCTTCAAGAGCCAACATTTGGTGAGGTTGTCCTGGCATTAAGTGTATACAATCACCTACTCTAACTATTTGTTCTTTTATTTCTGCTGTTTCAGTATCAATCCAACTGTATTGAAATTCACCTTCAGAAATATACCATGCTTCATCTTTCAGTAGATGATAGTGCATAGAGAATTTTTTACCTTTTTTAAATACTAGTAATTTACCACAGTATTTTTCATTGTTAATAATCCATAACTCATGACCCCAAGCTTTTTTATGGATTTCTCCTTTATAAGGCATTGCTTGTAGTGTATGTTCCCTCATATTAGTTTCTATATGTTTCTCCTTTAGGTGCAGATGTTTTATACCAAGGTAATCCTTCTCTTTCTCGCATAATTTCTTGAAAATCTGCTTCTGAATATTCTATACCACTTAAAAAATAACTTTTTTTAAACTCACTTTGTCTTGATAATGGAACTATTGCTGGGGCGTCCCATCTATGATGTTTAAAATGTTCTTCACCTTCCATTTTTATTAAATAATGTCTTGCACCTTTATATTTTATTACTTTTTCTTCAAATAATTTTTTACTTTTACTCATTTTTTTTTATTTTTAACCATTTCTATTTATAAATTTCATAAAACTATTATCCTTATCATATGTTAAACCAGCTATAGTTTTAATTTTATTATCTTCTTCACTCCAAACTGTTGAATTATCTTCAGCTTCTACAAAATCATCCCATTCTTTTTGATCCACTAATATTTGCTCTGCTACTAATGTACCATGAGCTCCTGATACTGAAATACCCCTAGCGGATAATGCATCACCTACAAAGTGAACATTAGGATATTTTGTTAGTGAGAGATCTTTATAATTAACTAATGGCTCAGGAGCTAAGTATTTAACTTCAGGTACATAAATTCCCCAATCATCTTTAAGTGTTGGAAATACTTTTTTCATATCGTTAATAAAATCTTCTATATATTGATAATATCCTTGAAATGCATCTTTAACTACATCTAAATTATCAATTTTAGTAGCTGATACATCAACACCTTCTGATGTTGTTGATGGTTCTCTACTAGGACTATAAAACAAACCTGTACTATTATCTTGTACTTTACCTACTACTTCTCTAGCCCATTTAAATGGTTTATCAATACCTCTAATTTCCATTAGAATACCAAAATTAGTCATATCATTTCTGAACGATTCATCTTTTTTAGCGTGTCCATTATAGCTGTGGTCTCCATAAGTTTCCTCAACTGCAACGTAGGCAGCATTGTTATTAGTACAGAAACTCCTGAGTGATACTCCTTTATCTTCATATTTTCTATATAATTTAAAATCGTAAGCAATGTCAATTAATTTTTGAAAATGCTTTTGTGGTGCTTCAAATCTAACACCTACCTGAGCTGGTTTTTCTTCTGTTGGTAATTTATATTTTTGCATTATTTCGGAAGTAAAATCAATACCTGATTTACCTACACCAAATATAAGTTTATCATAACCAATAAATTGAGTTGAGCCATTACCTGATATTATTACTTCTTCTTTATCAAAATCAATATCACTAACTTTAGTTTCCCAGTGAAATTCTACACCTTTAGATACTAAATAATCATACCAACTTTTACCTATTTCATGTAAATAATCAGTACCAATGTGCCATACTGGAAATAATCTTAAACCAAAGTATGGTTTAATAAAATCTGGTTCTTCATCAGGTGAAGATAAGACAATTTGCTCTGGGTGTGGATGGAATCTCTCAAAGTTATCTACTACTTGCTTCATTAATTCCATTGCTTTTTCATCACCTACATA
>NZWA01000019.1 GCA_002697505.1 Flavobacteriales bacterium
TAGAACAAGAAATCTAGCTAGAGGTTTAACTAGCTTTAGTTCAAAGATTAGTGATGATGCAGAAGCAAGAAGAAGATTGAGAGGAGTCAAGAAGGGTGGCTTCATGGGAATAGGCGGCGAGAGGGTATTTGATGATGCAAAAATAGATAGAATAATGAAGGGCGAAGGGGCCGCAAAAAGAATATCCACGCAAGGCTTTGCTGGAAGATTCAGAGACTCTTCAGTACAAGCAGAAGCCAAAGGAATTTTAGCCGAAGTAAAAGCAGCCGAGAAAGCAGAAAAGAAAGCTGCCAAAGCCAAAAAGAAAGCCGAAGAAAAAAAAGCAAAAGCGTCAACGGAAGAAGGTAAAGCTGCGGATACAGAGCGCAAAGAAAAGAAGAAAAAGAAAGCAAAAGACAAAACAGTTAAAGGTAAGGCAGAAAAAGAAGCAGCTAAAGGCAAGCCAAAGAAAGGCAGACTTGCAACGAGTGTTGATGAAGCATTCGAATTCTTTAAAACGAGAAGATTGGGACTTGATCCCAACACGTCAATAACTGAAGGCGCAAAGGGAGCAGTTTCTAAAAGAATAGATGCGGGTAAAGCTGCCATAGCTGACAAAACATCTGCCTTTAGACAAAGAGTTTCTACTCAATTTCAGGCGGGCAAAAATGTTGTATCAGGCAAGGCAAAAATCCAAGACCCCAACACAGGAATAATAAGACAAGCTTTACCCGGAGAATTACCGGGCGGTAATTTAATTGATAGAACAGCCCAGCGAGCTGGAAAAGCTACAGCAACAGTTCAGCAAGCAATTACTGACGCACGAGAAGGTTTTAAAGCCGGTAGAATAGGGGTTTCTAATGCCGCTTTAGCTGAACGATTAGGGCCGCGAGGAATATCTGGTATTGCGGGCGCTGCTCAAAAAGCAGGAAAAGTTTTAGACCCCGCTCTCACTGTTGCCAAAAGAGCTAAAGAAGGATTTCAAGCAGGTAGAACTTTAGTGCAGGGGGGTATTGTTACATCAAGTTCGTTAACCAACGCGCCGCGAGGGGCAGTGCTTGCGGGTAGATTAGCTGGAACGGCTGGAAACTTAGCTGCTCCCGTTTTAAATTCAATGGGAAATCTTGGAGAAGGAATTAGAGGTTTTGGCCAAGGATTCAAGGGCGTAGCAACTGGTGGGCTAGACACTGCTCAGGCTATCCAAAGAGCTGGAATAAATCAAGCTGGCAGGGGAATCGGACTGGGTAGCAAAGGTGGCGCTGGAGCGATGAAGGCTGGTGCAACAGGTGCAAAACTGGGCGCTCGCGCAGCATCGGTTATGCCTTTTCTGGGGCCAGCTATGGGCGCTGCAATCGGTGGAATTGAAAAAGCAACTGCCGATTCTTTTGATATACAATTACAAAAATCTAGCATCGCAGAATCCATAGGATTCGGAGCTCTTACTGGCAGTGCATCAACAGGAGGAATGATAGCCAATGAGCTGCTGGGCTTGAGAAGAAACGCTGGAACAGGAGGATTAAACGCAAGCGATGTAGTCGGTGTTCTCGGTGCTGGAGTATATGGAGGTCTTGAGGGAGCTGCAATGGGCGGGTTGGCTGGAGGTAGCGCAGGAGCAGGAATTGGAGCCAGTGTTGGTGCTGTGGGTAGCATGATTGGCGAAGGTTTCAAAGTAAAACGCCGAATGGATAGAACAAAAGAAATGTTCGAAAACAACCCTGATGAATTTATGGACATGAAGCTTGCTGAGTTTATGTCTGAGCAAGGAGAAATTTTGGGTGGAGATAAACGAGCTGGCCTTTTAGGAATATCCTCAAGAAGAGGAAGGCAAGAAGATATTAAATCAGAATTTATGGCGGCGGCTAAAAATAAAGGTCTCAGCGAAGAAGAGGCTGAAGCTGAGTTTACAAAAAGAAGCCGCGGCGCTGCCATGGCCGAAATTCAAAGATTAGAAGGCCAAAAGCGAGAATATGAATTAGGTAACGTGCGAGAAGGAATGAAAATAGGAGGTGGACTCGGAAGAGAAACAGGCTTCCTCGCCGCCGATAGCGAAGAGGCGCAAGAAGCTATTGCAAATTTAAATGCTAAAATTAAAGCCCTTAAAGAAGAAAGTAATATAACGGCAAAAGAAGAAGAAATGCTGGCAAAGCAAAGAGAAGAAGGACGACGAAGAGGTCTACAAGAATTTAAAGTTAGAGAAGGTTTAATGAATATAGACCGAGCAAACGATTTAAGAGCGGAGCAAGATGATACTAGTATTTTGGGTAATATTAATAGTCCTTTTAAAGGAATGGCTAACTCAATATACGGAGTGGGTGACGAGTTAGAAAGACAAGCTCAGTTAGAATTAGATTCCCGAAACATGTCTATGGGTAAAATGGGTAAGGGCGCAGCAGCAGCACAAGCTATAGCTAGCACGAACATAGGGGCATTGGACCCCAAATTAATGGCCGACTTAAAAATGTTAGCTCAAGTGAGCCATTTACGGGGAGGTACAGAGCTATACAGCAAAAACAAGAGAATGCTTGACGCTGACCCAGAGAATTTTCAGTTCGCGGGAGATGTTAGAAGAGGCAACAAAGATACTGGAGCCTTGGGAGAGGTATTCTTAAAAGATTTAGGAAAACGAATCGCCAGTGGCGAATTCGGAACCGGAGAAGACTTAATGGGAACCAGATCAGATGGATCAAGATTTGATACCGGCTTTTCTAAAATGGTTAAAAAGTTCCAAGAAATGAATCTTGAAGATATAAATGAAGATCAACTTTTATCACTTGGAAGAGCAGGAGGAATGGGATTACAGAGCGCTATATCTCAGAGAATCAAAGGAAATGAAAATATAAGAGCGGCAGGATTAACCAAGGGTCTAACTGCTTACTCTCCAGAAGAATTACAAAATCGAATAGCAGAAGGCTTTGAGAAGAGAACTGGATCGAGCATAGAAGAAGTTTTCAATAAGCAACAAAGTGAAAAGAGAAAGAAGGCGGCGATTGAGCAGATGCGCATGAGTACGCTGAAAGACGCAGGAATAGAAAGTAACGCAGTTTATGGAGCGAGGAATCAAAGAATTCAATCACTAGACGCTTCAATTACAGCCGCCGCAACGCCAGAAGAAAAAGCTAGACTCGAAGAAGAAAAAGCTGTTCTCCAGCAGCAGAAAGTAGATCAAGATAAAAAACGACAAGCCTTTACCAGCAATATAGATATGGCTGTTGGCGCTGGTAAGTACAGAGAAGGCTTAAAACAAACTCAAGACATTTATTCGATGCTGCAAACTCAACACATGGGTCAAGCGGGAGCAGATTTTGATAAAGCCGGATTTGACCAAATGCTTGCTCAAGAAGTTGCTAAGTGGAACGCAATGGGAGATAAAGAAAAAGCTGCCGCCGAAGAAAAAGGACTGACCGCTTATCAAACCTACGCTAAATCAGCCACCGGAACTCAGCAAATGTTTGCCCAACAGCAAAAGCTGGCCGCAATGGACCCAGCAGCCGCTGCTCGGCAAAATGCTATGACTCATGCAGTGATGGGTACTCAGGGCGTTAATTATCAATCTGGAGTTAGCCAAAAACAATTCGACTCAGTAGTTGCTGAAAACTTTGGAGAAGACGTTCTCAAGCGTATACAAACTAGAAGAGCAATGTTGACAACTGGGAAAATGGGAGGACAACAATTATCTCAAGAACAAATACAGCAAATCGCAACTGCACAACAAAACGAAATAAGAGGTCTTCACGAAAGAGGACAAGGAATGGCTGATGGCAAGGGTCTAAATGAATTATTCAGACAAGCTATTGTAGACGGATTTGAACAAGGATTCGCTAAGACTAAGAAGACTGAAGAAGAAGCTGAAAAAGCTAATCAAAATGCTGAAGATAAAGGTAAAACGGCAAATCAGAAAGCTGAAGAAAAACAAGAAAGGGCCGCTAAGGGTCAAGCTCAGGTCGAAAGTAGAACCGAAGGTAACTTTAAGCATGTAGTAGATGTAACAGGCGGAATAGAAGTATCTGGACAAGATTTCGCTAACAAGTTGAGAACAGATGTTATGAAAATTGTTCAGGACGCTTTTACGAATTTGGATAAAGGAATGACTGGCGCTGCCGCAGTTAACGCGGCTAATAGTAAGGATAACGCAGGAAAGGAATAAGGTGAATAATAATGTCAACATTTTCAGGAGCATTAAGATTAAGCGGTAAAGCTCTGTCTATATCGTATGAGAACAGGTTTCTCGGAGAAGACTTTGGAAATTATTCCAGAGTCAAACGTCTTTCCTTTAATGGTATCGTTGACTCAAGGTTCGATAGCCCCGGTTCTGGGGTATCTGAATCTTTAACGACTTATAATAATTTATTAAGCTCCGCGCATTCAAACCGCGATATCATAATAAATGGAAGAAACTTTGGTAAAGGTAAAATAACTTCCATAGATTTATCAGAAAATCCTAACCCAATTAGAATGGGTGGATTTAGAGCAGAAATAGAAGTTTACGAAAGAACAGGCGTTGGGTCGTATCAAGTTGACCAAGATGAGGTTGGGTTTTCTAATTATTTTCACAAACTGGAATCTGGTCATTTGATAGAAAGTTTTTCTGAATCTTTTTCTTTCGATATAGGAGAAGATAGTTCTTACTCGTACAATCATTCTGTTGATTTTAAATTTGTTCCTTTTGAGCCGGACACGCCCTTTGGGTACGCTCAGGCTTATCCTCAATTGGCGCAGAGCATGGCAGGAAGTTTTTTAGATACGCCCGCGTCCGATGGCTCGAATGATGATTTTGGATATGTAATGGGCGCGGGTTATTCTGGTATGTTAGATGACGCCAGAATTCAAGCTGGTAAAACAATGGCTGACGAGTCTTACGACTTAACCAATTTAAGTTTTTCATTTTCTAAAAAATTTACAGCTATAGAGTCTACTGAGTATTTAGGGACTAACTGGCATAAACATTCAAGGTCTATAACAAGAGATCAAGCTGGTGACGTTCAAATTTCAGAGAATGGACAAATACAAGGAGGCTCATTAGCTCAAGCGGAAGATTTTTTGCTTGGAGTGACAGGCTCTGGTTCCACAGCTTACAATAGGTGCTTATCTTTATTTAACGATTTCCAAACAGAGATACAAGTAAATCCCGGCGCAGCTTTGCCCGTGGGTGGAACAGGTGGCACTGGCCCTGCTGGAACTAGCCCTGCTGGAGTAGCCCCTACTGGTCCAGACGAAGGCCCTGCGCGGGTTTTATATAGTAAACCTATAGAAGTAAGGGTATCTAAAAACAAACACAATTTTAAAATTGACTATACTGTTACTTTTTCTAACAGCCTAAAGTACACAAACGATGGAATCTGGCAGCATAGTCATAATATATCTGAAAATTTTGAAACAGGAGAAGTCTCTGTTTCTGAAAGAGGAACAATAAGACCTTACGGTAAAAAGAGTAAGTCTTTTGATGGTTCAGCAACTCTATCCACGATCTTAAACAATTCCACAACTAGAATCAATAATCTGATAACTAAATGGAAAACCTATACTCATAGTTCAACTTTTAATCAAAGAAGCGATGAGATATTTAGGAAAGTAAAAGTTACCGTAGACTACCCTATAAACGGCCCGGAAATATCTTATACCATAGATTATTTGAATGATGGCTCATTTCTAAGTAGTGCCGACGAGTCTACAACTGGCCTCAAGAACATGCTGATATCTGTTTCCGATACTCATCCAGTTATGATGAGGAAGCCTTATCTTATTCCCAACTTTAAGGAAATTGTTCAAGACGGACTTCAGACAGAAGTTGCAACGAGAACGATAACAATTGAATCTCAAAAAGTTAGAAGTGCCAATTATTTAACTAACCCACCCAACGTAACGACACAATTAACCGTTATGATGAACTCGGGTATAAAAAGAATGTTAGATATAATAAGACAAAAAAATATAGTAATTAAAGAATTATTTGTAACTGGTATTGATTATAGCTTTAGTTCTGAGGGTAAGTTATCTATGAAGATTCAGGTTAGTTATACATCTGTAAATGTTGACGTTAAAGGGGTTAATGAGAAACATTTCTTAATAAAACACAACTCGAAGTCTTATAATAATATTGACTAATATGAGCGCAAAACCAACAGTAATAAAATATGATAACGTAGAGGTATTCGGGAATCAGCCGACGCCATTTCTTACTATATCTAATGATATGATTGACGCTGGCCGATACGGCAGATGGGGTCAATCATCTTCTATTACCTTAGAGGGACAGCTTACTGGTCAAGACTACAACACTTTATTAAATAATGCAGACTCACTAGTTAATGGGTTCAGCAAAAGCTTCAAAGACTTAACTGTATCTGAAGATGGTACTGACTTCACTTTTAGTAGATGTAAAGTAGAATCAATAAACTTTAGCGAAAGCAAGCTTACTAAACTAGTTGACTATACAATAAATTTATCTAGATATTCAAATTTCACAGGAACTTTTGGGGTTCTTGATCCGCAGGAAAAGTTTTCTTTCTCCAGACAAGAAGATGACACCGCTACTCTTACTCATGAAATTTCTGCTAGAGGTTTCGCTACTGGAACTAGAGACGGTTTAACAAATGCTAGAAATTATGTGAACAGCATTTCTGGTTGGAATAATCAAATAGCGCCAAAATTTATCCAAGGATCATCATTATATTCTAATGCGGTTTTTCCTGTTTTGATTTCTGTTACTGAAAATATAGGACGCACAGATCAAACTTATAGCTTAACTGAAAATTATATAATACAAGAAGGCGCAGATAGCAAAGTTCCAACTTCTGTTTATGGCAGTATAACGAGTAATGAAACTCTAGAAGATGTGGTAGACACCGTAGACATAGAGGTAACTTGTCGCGGAGGAAAAGACTTTACTATGGACCAAGTAAGGAGCCACGCTTTTTCTTTGGACATGCATGACGAAGCTATAAAAATATCAGAGGTCAAAGATTTACTTATAACACCTGTAGCCAAGACAGTTGATGAGGATGAAGCTAGCAATACAATAACAATAAAAGCCACTTATGATAACGATGCTTTATTCATAGTAGATAACGACGAGCATGGACTGAATAATGTATCTAACGCTTATCTTGACTCAACTGTATCAATGGACTCTGATGAGATATTAGATGTAATAACTTTTTCCGTCTCATCTCAAATAATAGGAAGAGGTAACAGCGCTCAACAGTGGACTAATAAAGAAAATTTTCTAGCCAACAATGTAGCCTCAGTTGACTCTGTTCAAGCGGGTTTAACTTTTAGTGACGATTTAACATCAGCATTACGGAGAGAGGCGGAGATCGCTTATTCTAGAGTATTTGGGGCAACGGCCGCAAGTAACTTTCCGATTAATAAAAAACCATCATCAGTTTCAATATCTAAGAATGAGTACGCAAATGAAATTACTATTTCTGCAACATTTAACAATAAGGACACGATAGGGGAAGGGGGTTCAGGAAGCTTGGCAGATATGGGATTCGGAGCAACGGCAGACTATACAGTAGATGTAACTCCTTCAATCAGACAACTTAGACCCAATGCTTCTTGTACTGAAGATGGTCACTATATCATATATGATCTTAATGCAAAGAATAGAGAAAAAGTTGCTATACAGCTAAATGTAGCAACTCAGGGATACAACTACACCCCGTTTACCAGTCAGTCTCCACACGTCTCGGCTCCTGCAACTGCTGACGCAAGAAGTGAGTCAGTCGCTGATGTGTTATCGAACAGAAATTTAAGAATAACAAATGCAATTGCCCCCGTAGCCAACGCCATACTTGAAGACTTGTGTGCCATATGGGTAAATATTGGTCATATAGATACAGTTTTAGATTCAGAGAGTCAAGACTACAATCAAACCACTAGAGCATATAGCGTTTCACAAACCTATTCACAAGATTCATATAATCATACAATGGATGACTCGCTTCAATATATACCCGTAACTACGAAAGGGCCATTTTGATGAATAGAGATTTACTAGTTAAGATAATTACTGGAAACGGCCTTCAAACTGGAACGGCTGGGTTCTTTGGTAATACTTCTGGGTCTAGACAGAAAGAGGGTTTACCTTTATTTGTAGGTTATTATGATTTTAATAGCTACTCTGGATCATATACATTTAACTCTAAATACTCTAATCCTTCAGGTGAATCTATAGATTCAAATGGAAAGGTATCTGCTGATACTTACCCCCTATATTCTTTATGTGATTCTAGTCAGATAAACAAAGTCTCTGGTTCCGGCTATTTTGATAACGCATCCATTCTTCAGGTCGGTAAAGAGTTTCCGTATAGAGGTTGGTCTTTCGTATTTGATTATCAAACTGAAGACTTTACTGGTGATTATGGAGTAGGGAGAACCCTGTTTTCCTCCATGGATTCTTCTAGTTCAACTTCTGGATTTAATATAGGACTAAATGGCGCGCATAAACCTTACTTTGAGTATGTAAATTCTGGAAACCAGTTAAAAACATTTACTTTGTCTGAGGTAGAGCTTGGGAAAAATAACATACTATCATTTAGAAGAAGCGCTGAAAGTAATATAGTAGAAATAATACACCACGATCCTCTGTATGATAAAAATACTACTGGAACATTTGTTCTGAGTGACATCTTAGATTCTGACGGTAAAGA
>NZWA01000020.1 GCA_002697505.1 Flavobacteriales bacterium
ATGGACAAAGTACAGTATCAGGTACTTCAGGATCTAGTGGTTCAAATGGAGCAGATGGAGAACCAGGTGCAGCAGGAGCTAGTGCAGCAAGTGCGACTTCAGGATCTTCTGGTACTAGTGGTTCGTCAGGAACAGAAGCAACTGCAGGTGCTAGTACGGCATCAGCAACTAGTGGATCATCAGGTACATCAGGTTCAAATGGTGAGGCAGGAGCTGCTGGTTCATCGGCTTCAAGTAACACATCAGGAACATCAGGTTCAACAGGTACTAGTGGTTCAGCAGGTAATGCAGGAGCATCAGGCTTAAGTAACACTTCTGGTTCTTCAGGTTCATCAGGTGCGGATGGAACTTCAGGTCAAGCAGGTACTTCAGGTTCTGCTGGTACAGCAGGAGCTTCAGGATTAAGTAATACATCAGGTTCATCAGGAACTAGTGGTTCATCAGGAGCAGCTGGTAATGCAGGTGAAAGTGCATCATCAAATACAAGTGGTTCATCAGGAACTAGTGGTTCAAACGGAGAAGCAGGTGCAGCAGGTTCAAGTGCAGCAAGTAATACATCAGGAACATCAGGTTCTGCGGGTTCAAACGGAGAAGCAGGGGCAGCAGGTTCATCAGCTGTAAGTAGTACTTCAGGTACTTCAGGTTCAAATGGTTCAAATGGTGCTGCAGGAGTAGCAGGTGAAAGTGGTGAAAGTGCTACTTCAGGTACTTCAGGATCAAACGGTTCAAATGGAGAAGCAGGTGCAGCAGGGTCTTCAGCTTTAAGTAATACATCAGGTTCATCTGGTACATCAGGTTCTAATGGAGAAGCGGGAGCTGCTGGTTCAAGTGCTTCTTCAAATACAAGTGGTACTTCAGGATCTAGTGGTTCAGCAGGAAATGCAGGTGCTGCTGGTTTAAGTAATACATCAGGTTCTTCAGGTTCATCTGGTAATGATGGAACTTCGGGACAAGGTGGTACATCAGGTTCTAGTGGTGCTTCTGGAGGATCAGGAACAAGTGGATCTTCAGGTACTTCAGGTTCAGGTGGTGCTACAGGTGCATCAGGTGCAAGTAAAACTTCAGGTACTTCAGGATCTAGTGGTTCAAATGGTGAAGCAGGAGCAGCAGGAGCAAGTTCAGCAAGTGCAACTTCAGGATCTTCTGGTACATCAGGTTCAAACGGTGCAGAGGCAGATGCAGGTACAAGTTCAGCAAGTGCAACATCAGGTTCAACAGGTACTTCAGGTTCAAGTGGTACAGAAGCAACTGCAGGTGCTAGTACGGCATCAGCAACTAGTGGATCATCAGGTACATCAGGATCAAGTGGTAACGCAGGTGCTGCAGGTGAAAGTGGTGAAAGTGCTACTTCAGGAACATCAGGTTCAAAAGGTACTAGTGGGGCTTCAGGTACTAGTGGATCTTCAGGTGCCTCAGGTACTACAGGTTCAAGTGGTAATGCTGGAGGAAGTGGTGCAAGTGCAACATCAGGTTCTTCAGGTACATCAGGTTCAAATGGAGAAGCAGGTGCAGCAGGAGCTAGTGCATCAAGTAACACTTCAGGTACTTCTGGTTCTACAGGTTCATCAGGTAATGCAGGGGCGTCAGGATTAAGTAATACATCAGGTTCAGCAGGTTCATCTGGTAATGATGGTACTTCAGGACAAGGTGGTACTTCAGGTTCAGCTGGAGCTTCAGGTTCAAGTAATACATCAGGATCTTCAGGAACTAGCGGTTCATCAGGAGAAGCAGGAGCAGCAGGAGCAAGTGCATCATCAGCTACTTCAGGAACAACTGGATCAAGTGGTTCAAGTGGTGAAGCAGGTGCAGCAGGTTCTTCAGCTTCAAGTAATACTTCAGGTACTTCAGGATCTAGTGGTTCTAATGGTGAAACAGGAGCAGCAGGTTTAAGTAGGGCTTCAGGTACTTCGGGATCAAGCGGAACAAATGGTTCTTCAGGTGTAACAGGTTCAGCAGGAGCAAGTAAAGCTTCAAATACAAGTGGATCTTCAGGTACGTCAGGTTCTAATGGTGCTGATGGAGAAGCAGGATCTTCAGCTTCAAGTAAAACTTCAGGTACTTCTGGTTCAACAGGTACTTCAGGTTCAAGTGGTGATGCTGGTAACTCAGGTCAAAGTTCAGAATCAGGTACATCAGGAACAACAGGATCAAACGGATCCTCAGGTGCAGAAGCAGATTCAGGTTCAAGTACAGAAAGTGGAACTTCAGGTACTTCAGGATCAAATGGTTCTAGTGGTGAAACAGGTGGTTCAGGTTTAAGTAGAGCTTCAGGTACTTCGGGATCAAGCGGAACAAATGGTTCTTCAGGTGTAACAGGTTCAGCGGGTGCAAGTAGAGCTTCAAACACTTCAGGTTCATCTGGTACCTCAGGATCTAGTGGTGCAGATGGTGAAGCAGGTTCTTCAGCTTCAAGTAAAACTTCAGGTACTAGTGGATCTTCAGGTACATCAGGTTCAGCAGGAGACTCAGGTAATTCAGGTCAAAGTTCAGAATCAGGTACAAGTGGAACAACTGGTTCATCAGGTTCAAGTGGTGCAGAAGCAACAGCAGGTTCTAGTACAGCAAGTAAAACATCAGGTACTTCAGGTTCATCTGGTTCATCAGGTTCATCAGGTATAGATGGTGGTGCTGGAGCTAGTGCTGCAAGTAAAACTTCTGGTTCATCTGGTACTTCAGGTTCAAATGGTAATGCAGGTAATGCAGGTTCATCAGCTTCAAGTAATACATCAGGTTCATCAGGAACTAGTGGTTCAAATGGTGAAACAGGGGCAGCAGGTTTAAGTAGAGCTTCAGGTACTTCAGGTACTAGTGGTTCTAATGGTTCAAATGGTAATACAGGTAGTGCAGGAGCAAGTAGAGCTTCAAACACTTCAGGTTCATCTGGTACCTCAGGATCTAGTGGTGCTGATGGAGAAGCAGGAGCAAGTGCAGCAAGTAAAACTTCAGGTACTAGTGGATCTTCAGGTACATCAGGTTCAGCAGGAGACTCAGGTAATTCAGGTCAAAGTTCAGCATCAGGTACAAGTGGAACAACGGGATCAAATGGTTCATTTGGTGGTGAAGCAACTAATGGACAAAGCACACCATCAGGTACTTCAGGTACTAGTGGTTCTAATGGATCAAATGGTGAAACAGGAGCAGCAGGTTTAAGTAGAGCTTCAGGTACTTCAGGAACTTCAGGTTCTAATGGTTCAAATGGTAATACAGGTAGTGCAGGTGCAAGTAAAGCTTCAAACACAAGTGGATCTTCAGGTACATCAGGTTCAACAGGAGCAGATGGAGAAGCAGGAGCAAGTGCATCAAGTAAAACATCAGGATCTTCAGGTACTAGTGGTTCAAGTGGTAATGCTGGTAACTCAGGTCAAAGTTCAGCATCAGGTACATCAGGAACAACAGGATCAAATGGTTCATTTGGTGGTGAAGCAAATAATGGACAAAGTACAGTATCAGGTACTTCAGGATCTAGTGGTTCAAGTGGAGCAGATGGAGAACCAGGTGCAGCAGGAGCTAGTGCTGTAAGTGCTACTTCAGGTACTTCAGGATCTAATGGTTCAGCAGGTAATGGTGGTTCACCAGGTGGATCAGGTGGATCAGGTACTTCAGGTACTTCAGGTACAGCAGGTACAAGTGGTGTACCAGGTGGATCAGGTGAAACAATTACTATTACAGCAACAGCTCCTGTAAGAATTGATGGTGGAGCAAGTGCTACATTAGATCAAAGCAGAACTTTATCCATTAAAATAACTGGAACCGTAGATAATGGGATGATATCTTATGATAATGATACAGTTGATGGATTTTTCGTATCACCTTCATTAAAAGTAGAAGATAATAATAGTGGAACAAGAAATAATTTAGCGTTAAGTGCTGATGCAAGTATAGAACTTGGAACAGGTGGTGATAATGCAACAGATTACTCAGGTGTTATGGTTAAATTAGCCTCTACATCTGTAACAGCAGGAAAAATATATTATTTTACATCAGGAGGGGCATGGGCATTAGCTGATAAAGATTCATCAACTACAGCTACTGGTTTATTTGGATATGCAATTGCTAATTCTTCTGGAACTGGTATGATGTTACAAGGAGTTGTATCATCAGAATCTCATGGACTTACACTTGGGGCACCAATTTATATAAAAGATAATGGTGCATTTAATACTACAGCACCAACTTCAAGTGGTGATTATGTTAGAATTGTAGGATATGCTATTAATGCAGATCAAATTTACTTCGATCCTGATAAAACATGGGTATTAATAAGTTAATAATCAAACTATGCAATATATTTCTCAAAGTTTAACGTTTGCAGAAGATAAGATAACACTTACATACGCAGAAGAAGAGTTTGAAGTAATGATGAATTGGGAAGATCCTTTAATGTCAGCTTCAGCAGCTTATGTATGTGAAGGAGGTGGTGATATTTTAGAAATTGGATTTGGAATGGGTATATCAGCTAATTATATTCAACAACATACTATAAATTCACATACAATTATAGAAAATCATCCTGACATAATTCCTAAAGCTCAAGCATGGGCTGCAGATAAATCTAATGTAACTATAGTTGAAGGTGATTGGTATAGTGTAAAAGATACTTTAAGTACTTACGATGGTTTATTTATGGATACTTTTGGTGATCAAAATATGAAACACTTTTCATCATCACTATCTTCATTAATGAAAGTAGGAGGTAAAGCAACTTGGTGGAACTCAATATCAGGATCAAATAATTATTATGATATACCAGATGTAACTTATGAGGTAATAGATATTAATCCTCCATCAAATACTTATTTTAATTATAATCATTATTTATTACCTAAAAAACAGTTTTAAATGGCTACTACTACTGTATATGCAACTACAAATACAACTGGAAGGGGAACTATTAAAGTTTCTTCTGGTGATTGGGATGAAGCTATAAATTCAACTAGTGGAACTGTTGAGACAACTTCAACAAATCAATTTGCTGTTAGAGCTGGTGTTTTAAGTGGAAGAGGAGGTACTGAGTATAGAGTTGCTAGATCATTTGCATTTTTTAGTCTAAGTAGTATTACAACTACCATAACAGCAGCAACTGTAAAAGTACATGGACAAGGAACTAATAATGGTGGTACAATGGGAATGTATGCTTCAACTGCATTTGGAAATAACGGATCCACTTTAGCTAGTACTGACTTTAATAATGGAACTTCTACATTATATTCTTCAACTACTTATAATGAACTTAATTGGGAAACTGATGCTTTAAATGACTTTGCTGTTAATTCAACAGGTATATCAGCGATGAATACTAATGGTTATTTAAATGTAGCTTTTAGAAATTCTTTTGATGTTGATGAAGAAACCCCAGAAACTGATAGTTATTTAGGTATAAATTTTTATGGTTCTGGAACTAATAGAATTCAAGTAGTGGTTACCCATAATGACCCAGGTTATGGAAATACTGTTCTTACTGTTGCACCTGCTAATATAGATAAAGTAATAACTGTTGCATCAGCTAATATAGAAAAAGTAAATATGTTCCCAGACCCATAATAGGTGTATCCTAGTTAGGATATAAAATAAAAAGTTATTATATTTATTCAAAACAAGTTATATGCAAAAACTCTTATTCATTGCACCACATCTTTCTACTGGAGGACTACCACAATATTTAACTAAAAAAGTAGAACTTATTAAAGATGAGTTTGAAGTATATGTTATTGAATGGGTTGATTGCACTGGTGGTAGATTAGTAGTAACTAAAAATAAATTATTAGAATTAGTAGATAAAGATAAATTTTTTACTCTTGATGAAAATAAAGATGTATTATTTACTATAATTGAAAAAATTCAACCTGACATTATTCATTTAGAAGAAATACCTGAGTATTTTATGGATGATAGTGTAGCTAGAAAACTTTATTCTGTAGATAGAGATTATTTTTTAGTAGAAACATCTCATGACTCTTCAATGAATACTAATAATAAATTATTCTTCCCAGATAAATTTATGTTTGTATCAAATTGGCAAATTGAACAATATAAAAACATAGATATACCTAAAATATTAGTTGAATATCCAATTGAGTATATTGATAGACCTGATAGAGAAGTTGCTTTAAAACGCTTAAATTTAGATCCTTCTAAAAAACATATTTTACATATTGGTTTATTTACACCTAGAAAAAATCAAAAAGAATTTTTTGAATATGCTAAGGCTTTACCTGAGTATGAATTCCATTGTGTGGGTAATCAAGCAGATAATTTTAAATGGTATTGGGAACCCTTAAATAAAGAAAAACCAGATAATTTAACTTGGTGGGATGAAAGAACAGATGTTGAAAATTTCTATCAATCAATGGATTTATTTTTATTTACATCTAGAGGTACAGCTAATGATAAAGAAACAATGCCTTTAGTTATTAGAGAAGCCTTATCATATCAAATTCCTCAATTATTATATAATTTAGAAGTTTATCAAAATTATTTTGATGATTATGATTCTATTAATTATTTAGATTTTGACAGTTTTGATAATAATGTAATAAAAATAAAACAACATCTTGGAGAAGATATTATAAATAAACATGAAGAAGCTTACGTAATATGTACTTACCCAAAAACACAAGCATCAGTTGATACTACTTTAGAATGTATAAAATCATTGAAAAAAGATAATAGAAGAATTATAATATCAGCCCATTGTGCTGTTCCAAAAGTATTACAAGATGAAGTAGATTATGTATTTTATGAAAAAAATAATCTTTTAACTAAACATACATTTTATTCTGGATATTGGTTGTATCACAGTCATTATGATACTTATGTAAATTTAAAAGGTGAAGATAATGATAGATATCATGGACCTGCTTGTTATACTTCTTTTTATAATCCAGCTACATTTGCTAAAGGATTAGGTATAAAAAAATTACATTATATAAATTTTGATTACATATTAAAAGACAGTAGTTATATAGATTATATTTCTAAAAAATTAGATAATCATGATACTTTCTTTGGTGAATTTGAAGCACAAGAAGGTAAATGTTATTATACTTACTTTTTTAGTGCTAGACCAGAAGCTATATTAAATAATTGTAAATTTATTGAAACTGAAGATCAATATAATAATTTAATGGATGAACATGGTTCTGAATCTAATGGTATTGAAAATTTATACTATCATATATTTAAAAATAATAAAGGTAATTATATTGAATCTAGAGAAAAATTTGAAGCAGATGCAGAAGAATATTTTGAATTTGAAGATTATTCAATGGTTGAATATTATACCATATTACCTACAGACGTAGATAACCATTTTTGTCCTTGGGTAACAATATCTAATGCTAAAGAAAGTAAATTAATTCACTACACAGTTATAAAAAATAATAAATTAATAATTGATAGAAAATTAGAAGTTAGAGGTAAATATTCATTTTGGGATTTAATTAAATATGATTTAACAGATAAATTTAAAGTAAAATTTGAAGTAAGTGACTTAAATACTGGTAATCATATAGTTACCCATGAATTTAATTTAAATAAAAATTATTTTAAAAATATAATGCCTAATAATGGTATGTTTAAATGGAAAGGTGATAGAAGTTTATATGAAGATAAAAAAATTAAATTAATGCATTTGGTTACTGAACCAAAAACTAATCCTAAAGAAATACGCTCAATAGAAAACATTAAAGATTTTTGTAAAGCTAAAAATATCAAATATGAAATGCGTATAAATACTATATGGACAAAAACACCCCCTAAAGATACTTGTAATAGACCAGATGATGTTCAAGACAAACCAGGTTATTATAAATTAGCTCCTGGTCACTATGGTTGTTATAGAGCACACACAAATGCTTTGTTAGCAAAAGATAATATGGAATATGATTATGTTTTAATTTTTGAAGGTGATGTTATAATAGATTCTGATTATGATGAATTATATGATTCATTAATACGCTTTAGTAGAATTGCTAAAGAACAAGATCAGGATTTAATTGGTTTTGGTAATCCTTATCAAAATAGGAATTTAAATGGACCTAAAATAGAAGATGTTTACACTAATGTAACACCATTTATACCAGCCCAATCTTATTTAATTAATAAAGATAAAGTAAAATATATTCAAAATAAAGTTAAAAATACTAAATGGGATGCTTTTGATATGTGGGTATGTAATGTAGCTCAATTAAAAGTAGGAACAGCTGAAAAAATTTATACTAAACATCTACCAGGATTTAGTATTATAGAACAAAAAGATAAATCAACGGATGAAAATAGTCCATTAATATATGCCAAAGAATGAAAATATGTCATGTAGACCCTGCTTGTGGTTTAGATATACCTCCTAAAGATTGGGGAGCTATAGAAAAAATTATTTGGGAATTTGAAGTAAATCAAAGATCATTAGGTCATGAATCCATACATAAAATGGCTGGGTATATTGAACCTGGGGAATTTGATGTTGTACATTGTCATGTAGCTAATTTAGCTAATCAATTACATGAAAGGGGTATTCCTTATATTTACCAATTACATGATCATCATGTTTTACATTATGGTAAAGAATCCTCAGTTTATAAAGAAAATTTAAAAGCAATAGAAGGATCATTAATATCATTAATGCCAGCTAATTGGTTAGTAGATTATTTTGATCACCCTAAATGTATTTATTTTTCTCACGGTGTTAATACTAATGATTTTTATCCTTTACCATTCCACACACTTCCTAAAAATCCAAAACTATTAATGTTAGCTAATAATGGGTTAGGTGGTGATCCCGCTTTTGATAGAAAAGGATTTGAATATGGATTAGGTTTAGCTATGTTAAATAATTTAGAAATTACAATAGCTGGTCCTTCTAATAACAAAAACTTTTTTAATAATCATATTTGGATGTTAAATTATCCTAAATTAAATTTAGTATTTGACACACCTAATAAAGAATTATTAAAATTATACCATAATCACGATATTTTTATTCATCCTACAATGTTAGAAGCAGGTCACCCAAATTTAACAATGTTAGAAGCAATGGCAGCAGGTTTACCTGTTATTGCAGATTGGGAAATGGAAGTTGATTTACATGGATGTTGGAGAGCACCTCGTGATATATTTAAAATGGATGAAGGATTAAAAACAATATTAAATAATTGGTCAGATTATAGAGAACAATGTTTTAAATCATCAGAAGAATTATCATGGTTAAATCGTACTAAAGAATTAATTAAAATTTATACAAAATATGCCTTATAGTAGAACTGATTTAAAATTAGAAATACAAACTCATTTTGATAAGGGTTTTTCTAGAGATCTAAAAATCCTAGATGTTGGTCCTGGTGCTGGTATGTACGGAGGTTTATTATCAGAGTATTCTGATATTTTAGATTATTCTTTAGGATTTGAGTTAGATTGCTTAGAAATATACCCTCCTTATATTGAAAAATTTAAATTAAAAGAAATATATAAAAATGTTTTTATAGGGGATATTTGTACTTTTAATATTTCTAGTTATGATTATATTATTTTAGGTGATGTTTTAGAACATCTTAGTATTGATAATGCTAAAAAGGTATTAAATACAATAAATAAAAATAATCAAAAATGTATGGTAGCAGTTCCTTATTTAAGTGAACAAGGTGAACATGAAGGAAATATTTACGAAGCCCATCTTCAACCAGATTTAACTCCTGAAATAATGAAACAAAGATATCCATCTTTAAAGTTATTATATGGAAATGATAGTTATGGGTATTATGTAAATTACAATTTTAATAAAATGAAAGAAACTCTAGTAATAGAATATAACAATTTATTTAAAAAACCAATTAAACCTATATACCCTAAAAATGAATTTAAAGTAAACTTTATTAAAGGATGTAAGTTTGAAGTAATTGGAGAAAATAAAAACAATTATCATGTAGAATTTATTAACCAAAAAACAAATAAAGTTATATATGAAACTGACATTACTAATAATATGTGGACAAAACCATCTTTAGAATATTTTGTTGACTTTAAAATTAGAATAACAGATCAAAACAATGTAGTATGGGAAAATAAATTTAACGCAGAAAATAAAAGAGTTTATATTCATTTTGCATCTAATGCTATTGGTGATACCTTAGCATGGTTTCCCTATGCTGAAGAATTTAGAAAAAAACATAAGTGTAAATTAATAGTTTCTACATTTTGGAATGATTGGTTTAAAGATACTTATCCTAATATAACATTTGTAGAACCAGGAGAAGAACAACATGATTTATATGCAATGTATGAAGTAGGTTGGCACTATAATGAAGATGAAGATATAGATTATAATAGAATACCATCGAATTTTAGAAAAATGCCATTATCTAAAACAGCAGCAGATCAATTAGGTTTAGAATATAGAGAAATTAAACCAAAATTATCATTTAAAAAAAATAAATCTCAAATAAGTGGTGATTATGTAGTTATAGCACCACATGCCTCATCTCATGCTAAATACTGGAATTATAAAGGTGGTTGGCAAACTGTAGTTGATTATTTAAATGATAAAGGCTATAAAGTAGTAATGATTACTAAAGAACCTATGTATGATGACTGGCATGATTCTAAATTAGGAGGAACTTTAAAAGGTGTAATTAATAAAACAGGTAATTTTCCATTAGATGAAAGAGCTAACGATATAATGAATGCAAAAGCACTTATAGGTATAGGTAGTGGTTTAAGTTGGTTATCTTGGGCATTAGGAACACCAGTAGTAATGATTTCTGGTTTTAGTGAACCTTATAGTGAATTTGAAGACTGTGAAAGAATATACGCACCAAAAGGTAAATGTGGAGGATGTTTTAATAAAGTAAGATTAGATGCAGGAGACTGGGAATGGTGCCCCGAACATAAGGACACGGATAGACATTTTGAATGTACAACATCAATTAAACCCCAGGTAGTAATAGATGCTATAAATCGTCAATTAGAAAAAACTCCCTGATATTTATAATAAAATAAAAGAATAGTATGTCTAAATTAACATTCTCAAATACTGGTGTAACAACAGGACAACCTGTTTTAGCATCTCAAATATCTCAATCTTTTGATGCTTTTACAGGAGCTGGAGATTACGCTATAACAATATCAGGTTCATTAACAACTGCAGCTAACTCTCAAGTATCTTTAGGAGGTGATTTAGTATTAGCAGACAATGTATCAGCAATTTCACAATCTAATTTTACAGCATCAGCTGGTGGTGGTGGAAATGTAATATTAAAATATAATGAATCTACTAAATTAGCTACAAGTGCTACTGGAGTTGATATGTCTGGTAAATTTAATATGAATGCAAATGATATTAGTGATGCCGGAACAATTGTTGCCTCAAATATAACAGCATCAACAAGTATAAGAAATGAAGGAAATACATTTTTAGGTAATGCTAATACTGATAGAGTTTCAATTACAGGTAGTTTAGAAATGACAGACCCAGGTTCTGGTGATGCTAATGTATCTATGTCAATTGATAGTGATGAATTTAAAATGATACAAGGATCTGATGGAACTTTTACAATAGGAACTCCTCAATTAAATATAAAAGGCAATGATGAAGCAGAAACAGTTGCTATTTTTAATCAAGATGGTGATTGTCAATTATTCTTTAATAATGTTAGAAGACTTAGAACTGTAAGTACAGGAATGGAAGTAACAGCTTCATCAGCAAACACAGGAATAATAGTTACAGATGGAACTAATAATTCAACTAGGTCAGCAACAGCAACTAAATTTAATTTTGATGGAAATACTTATGTATCTAATGAATCAACAAACGGAGCAGCTAAAGTTGCATTTGCTTTAGGTGGTACAGCGGCGGCTAATGCAAAAGTAGCAGTTTCAGCTTCAAATGATCTTCA
>NZWA01000021.1 GCA_002697505.1 Flavobacteriales bacterium
AAAATCTTATGGAGAATCCAAGTATGCAGAGTCAGCAAGAACTCTATGATTTCTTGGAGCATGAGAATCTGCCTGTCACTGAAGATGGATGTTTCCTTGCATACAAGGCAGTCCGTAGCGACTTCAAGGATAAGTGGAAAGGTACATTTGACAACAGTGTTGGTCAGGTCTGCGAGATGCGTAGAGCAAAGGTAGACGATAATCGTAAGGTTGGATGCTCACAAGGGCTTCATGCTGGAGCATTAAACTATGTAGCCAATTATGGTAGCGTAGATGCTGGTGATAATATTGTGATTGTTAAAATCAATCCTCAAGATGTTGTCAGTGTTCCTAGCGATTGTGACTGCGAAAAACTTCGTACCTGTAAATATGAAGTAGTCGGTCTTTATCAGGGTGAATTGCCAAAACCTCTGTATAAAGCTGAATTTGAAGCAGATTCCTATGTCGATGAAGACGAACATCAAACCGTATATGATGAATACGGCGATGATTACTGGGATCAATTTGATGATGATGAAGAGGATGACGAGTACGATTTTTAGTAAAACTTGTCTTGGAGAGGTTATGGGGTATAATAAATAGTCTCCTTTTATACTCCATAGCCTCATTTCTGGAGAATACCATGTATGACGAACCTGAATATAACGAATACGATGATGATGAGTATAAGTTTTATCCAAACGAATATAACGAACATGGTTATCCTAAAGCATTTAAATTTGATTGGGCTTCTTGGGAAAAATGGTTGTCTCAAGCAATCAAAGAAATATATGAAGAAAATTCAAATACATGGATAGTAGGCAACATACCACAATCAAAAAAAGACAAGTCCAAAAAGTTTCCTGTGAGTGATGCGCTGTCGAAAGGTACATTGAATTACGATAAGTATTTTATGTACCTCGGCAGCAATCATTACTCAGAAGGATTGTGGAAAACTAAATATTTAGTCCATGATAAAATAGAGCAAGAATATAAGAAACACATATCAGCAAACGCTGCTCATGTATTAAAACAACCAAATCACTACAAAGGCATGTTCGACATACTGAACTGAAGGTGTAAACATGGGAAGAGATGATTGGCTAGAGGTGAGCAATAGTCAAAAGCTAATAGATTTTAGTAGAAAACTAGTCTACTATAATTTTGATGATGAAACAGAATTAATGGACGATGTTACATTTTTGAATAAAATTGATAATATACAGAATGATTATGATCCTGAAATGGATGTACTCTTACCATTTGAAGAGTGTGAATTAATTTTTACATCTTTTACTTTTATGGATAATAATTTATTGTATATCACAGATGATGATTATGATACTTTTTTGATGCAGATGAATAGAAGGATGATCTCTAACATAGTTCAAGGTTTGGTCAAGAAAGGCGTGTTACATACTGCCTTTGATAATGAAAAGAACGATTTTATATTTTGGGTAAAGACAGAAGAAGAGATGAAAGCAGATGAAGATCCAGAAGCCAACTGAATATGATATTAGCTTTAAATATATTTGTGAAAATTGTGGTTGCTCTCATTGGCTCTTTTTAAGAGAAGCACAATGTCCAGATTTTCAAATTGTCTGTGAGTGTATGGAAATTATTAAACCACAGACTATATCAAAGATAGATATAATTTATAGTCAGGATAAACCAGTAGTCACCGAGAATAATCTACCTGTTGACACTCTGAATAAATGTG
This sequence comes from Flavobacteriales bacterium, assembly GCA_002697505.1. Lineage (GTDB taxonomy): Bacteria > Bacteroidota > Bacteroidia > Flavobacteriales > BACL11. Next base: position 1,700 of record NZWA01000021.1, read on the forward strand.
TTAAAACTCTATGTAGTCTAGGATATGAAACTGCGGAAGCAGAGGATATGATTAGACAATCTTTTGATAAAATTAATTCAGATGATTGTTCTGAGTTAGTTAAGTATGCCTTGAAGAATTTTGGAGCAAGTTATGTCTAATACTATAAGACCCACATCGTTTGATGAGATCATGGGTCAAGATGAAGTTGTGAAGCGTCTGAGGATCATGACAAACGGTTGTAAAAACTCAGGTCAAGTATTGCCTCATGTTTTAATAGATGGGCCTCCGGGTCTAGGTAAGACCACTATATCGAGTGCTATAGCTAACGAGATGGGCGTTAATCTTTATACAGTCAATGCTGCTAATGTAAGAAGTGTTAAAAATCTAATGCCTTATTTAATGGGTATGGAACCAAGATCAGTTTTATTTATTGATGAGATTCATAGACTTCCTAAACTAGTCGAAGAGTTCTTGTATCCTGTGATGGAGGATTTTAGAATTGATATGCTAGTAGAAAATAAACCAGAGTCTATTGATATACCAATGTTTACTATGGTTGGGGCTACAACTAGCGGTGGTAGTTTAAGTCAACCATTTTATGACCGTTTTACAATTAAAGAACATCTTTCTTTTTATACTCCAGATGTACTAGCTAAACTGGTAGGGTCGAATGCAGATAAGCTGGGATTAAATTTAACTAATGAAGAGATGGTTGAAATTGCTAAACGTAGTAAAGGTACTCCAAGGATTTTAAATGCTAGATTACAATGGTATAAAAACTATATAGATAGTTATCCTGAAGAGAAAGATATTGATACTATTTTTAACAGTCAGGGTATTGATGAACATGGTTTTGATTGCAACGACATCAAGTATATCAACGTGTTAAAAAACAATAGACTCAACCCTCTTGGTTTAAAAAGCCTGTCTGGTATGACCGGCATAGCTATGGAAACCATAGAAAATAGCATAGAACCCTACATGGTTCGCATGGGATATGTAGTACGAACACAGAGAGGTAGGATACTCGGTAAAATTAACTAAAAAGTGTATATAATAATAAGGAGATTATTATGAAAAAAACATTAGTAGCAGCATTATGCTGTATTTTAAGCATAAATTGCTATGCTAATCCACCGATCTTTAAAACGGACTATAAAGAAGCGGTAAAAGTATCAACTGCATTGAAACAAGATTTAATCTTAATTTTTACTGCAAGTTGGTGTGGCCCGTGTAACAATCTTAAAAAAGACCTTACTAAATACTCTGATCTATTTAAAGATACAACTATATGTATTATAGATATAGATAAAGACCCTAATTTAGCTGGTAAATACGGTGTAAATAAAGTACCTTACTCTATATTTTACAGTAAAGGTAAGGAAATTAAAAGGGTTACGGGGTATTCTACTATGGATAAATACAGAAAGTAATCATGGATGCTTTAACTATTATAGTATGTGTAGTGCTTATATGCAGTTATATCATAGTTTTTGCTCTAGGTGCAGGACTTGGATACTTATTTTTGCCAAGAGGTAGTCAGGCAGATTTTGCTGCCCCTACAAGTTTTTTGAAAAGTCAAGGTAAACCAACACAGAAAAATAAATCAATAGAAATAGATGATACAAAAGTAGTCCTGAAAGTTGATACTGATGGACTAGAAAAGAAATTTGATAAAATAGCTGATTCTAAAAAAGTAAAAAGCGACATATCAAGTTCAGTAAATAAACTAAAAAGTATGAAAGGTAAATAATATGATTGGATTAGATGTAGGTACAAGTTTTATCATAGCTTCTTCTTATGAAGGTGATAATATCGTATTCAAAGATTTTAGAGATGCTTTTTATGTAATCAAACCAACGACTCCTATTGCAGCAAAGATGGTTGAGAAAGGTTTGAAAGGCAAAATATTTATTAAAGATACAGACGGTTCATTTGTAATTTTAGGTAAAGATGCTATAGAAAAAGCAGTAGAAAGAAATGAAACTGCTCGTCGTCCCATGTTTCGTGGAGTAGTATCTGTAAAAGAAAAAGATGCTAAAAGAATATTAGCTTACATACTAAAAGAAGTAGTCGGCAAGGCTAGTGAGTCAGGAGAAAAATTAGTTTTCTGCGTACCTGCACAACCTGTAGATCAAGAAGATGACGATTTTGATGTAGGCTACCATGAAGATGTAGTTAAAACTATTTTATCAGAAGTAGGTTACGATGCTCGTTCAGTTAACGAAGCAGAGGCTTTATGTTATGCTGAATTAGAAGATAGTGATTATACTGGTATTGGTATTAGTTGTGGTGCTGGTATGACTAATGTTTGTGTTATGCTCAATGGTGAACCAACAGTAGTCTTTAGTACTACAAAGTCAGGCGATTGGGTAGACCGCATGAGTGCTGTAGCTACAGGAGAACCAGATAGTGTTGTACAGGTTGAAAAGGAAGGTGGTGATTTTAAAGTCGGTGAACCTCACGACAGTCCTGTTCTCAGTGCAGTAGCTTCATATTATGAAAGATTGATAGAATATACAGCTAAACAATTATCTTCAGCATTGTCTGGCCATAAGTCTTTACCTAAGTTTAAGGACGATATTAAAATAGTTGTTGCTGGTGGCACTTCTAAAGCTGATGGATATGTGGAAAAACTTCATGAGAAATTATTAGAAGCAGATTTTCCACTAGGTATTGAAGTAGTCAAACATGCTGACGACCCACTACACTCTGTTTCTAAAGGATGTTTAATTGCAGCTAGTATTTTAGAGTAATATTTACAACTATAATCTAGCAAGACGCTCCGTGGTTATGGCCCGTACTTTCTTGCTAGTTCTAGAAAGTGGTACTCAGACTTCGGAGTGTCTTATATTAGAAAGATAATTATGTGGCCCTTTAGTAAAAAAGTCAGACATGCAGTTAGATCACCGGGATGGTCTAAATTGCGTAACGAACATATAGAGAAACAACCATACTGTCAAGCATGTGGCTCTTATAAAAGACCAGAAGTGCATCATATAGTGCCGGTTCATGTAGATCCGTCAAAAGAACTAGATCCAGACAATTTAATTACATTATGTGATAAATACTGTCATTTTATATTCGGACATTTAATGAATTATAAAAGTTGGAATAGTAATGTTATAGAAGATTCTGAGGTGTATTATAATAAGATAAAGAAGAAACCCTTTAAATGAAAGGGGTATTGCTATGAAATACCTTGTCTTATTACTCTTGTTATTATTGCCTGTTCAGGCAAATTGCGGCACTATCGACCCTTCTGTTTCTGACGCTAAGTACGTCGAATACGGTAAAAAATATGAATGTGTGCTGCCTATCGTCGGTGTTTTAGGCGATAAATTAAATAGTCAATTTAGAGCATCGTGCGTAGTTATAGACGAATATCATATACTGACTGCCGCACATATTGTTCATGGTACGATTACACAACACGTTTTATACAAAAATAAAGCGTATCCTTGCTCTTTAGTAGCCGTACATGGTAAATATGATGCTAATAATATAGGCTATAACGATATAGCTATAGCTAGATTAGCTAGACCCTTAAAGCTAGATTTCTATCCTGAACTATATTCTGATAAAGATGAGACCGGTAAAGTTTGTGGATTATCTGGTTGGGGTCATCATGGAGATTTTAATACTGGCTGGATAAGTAGTACGTTTGATAATAGTAGACGAGCTGGTTCTAATATTATTGATGGTACAGAAAAGAACGTGTTAAAATATTCAGTACATACAGGAGATAAAACAGAATTAGAATTTTTAATAGCTCCCGGAGATAGTGGTGGAGGATTATTTATTGATCAAAAACTAGCAGGTATTCATTCTTATGTATATGCCACGGACGGGAAGAGTGATTCTGATTATGGAGATACTGGGTGTAGTACTAGAGTAAGTGACTACATTGAATGGGTAGAGAAAACAAAAGAACTAATTAAATTAATACTCGAAGGGGATAAATAATGTCAATAAGAAGAAGAAGAGAATGTAAGTTATTACCTCATGTAATGAAACCTGTTTATGGATTAGATCCTAATGTTGGTCAGTTTTACCCTTGGAACATTAGGTTGTTTGATATTGATAAAGCATGGAAACATTCTCAAGGAGAAGGTGTAACTGTAGCAGTTTTAGATACTGGATGTGATTTAGAACATGAAGATTTAAAAGAGAATTTAATATCTGGTTATAACTTTGTAGAAAATAATCAAACTCCACAAGATGTTAATGGTCATGGTACTCATGTAGCAGGAACTATAGCTGCGTCAAATAATAACAAGGGTATGGTTGGTATAGCACCCAAAGCTAAGATCATGCCTGTAAAATGCTTAGGAGATAATGGTTCTGGTAGTACACTATATATAGCTAAAGCTGTAAGATATGCTGCTGATAACAATGCAGATATAATTTCAATGTCATTAGGTACTTCTCAAATGTCTAACATTATTGAACAAGCAATGAATTATGCTGTACAAAAAGGTTGTTTAATTTTTAGTGCTGCTGGTAATGATGGTAATTCTGTTGACATACAATATCCTGCTAATTCCAATAAAACTATTGCAATAGGTGCTATTGATAAAAATTTAAATGTTTCTAATTTTAGCTGCTGTGGAGAAGCATTAGATTTTCTTGCTCCCGGTGAAGATATTATAAGCTGTACTCCTAATAATACTTATTCAAGAACTTCTGGTACAAGTATGGCTACGCCTTTCGCTTCTGCTTGTGCAGCATTATTCTTATCATTAAGGAAAAGGGGTTTTAGTAAAGAAGAAATTATACATGAATTTTCTGAAAATGCTATGCCTTTAGAAGATCCTAGATATAAAGGGCAAGAAAACTATGAGGCTAATGGTATTATATGTCCTAAGTATTAAATCCAACCCCTGCATAATTATATAGAGTAACACCCCAGCAAGTCAAGTTTGGAAATTTTTAAGCAATAGTCTTGACACTTGGTAGATCGTGTGATATCATATAGTTAGTTCAACAAACTGAGGTTTAAAATGGAACAAGATAGAAAAGAGTACAGAAGAAATACTATAAAGTCTAAGAAGACGGTTAAAGGCAATGATTATTCTATGGATAAAAGAGATAAGAATAAAATCAAGAAAGCCTTTAAGCATAAGAAAAGAGAGTTAGAAGAAGAGGAAATCTGGGAACAGTGGAGAGATGAGATATATTGAAGAAATAAATTCTGGTGATATCTTTATATGGAAAAATAAGAGATATGTATTGTCATCAGATTATAAACCATTTAAGAATGGTAAGACTCGTCATATGTCTGTATCCATAGATAATGGAACATGCAAATGGTTCGCTTCTGATGAACTTGTGGAAATTGCAGAATTATTTTATAGGGATAAAGAAGGCAATATACTTTTAGTCAAGGAATTTAAAGATGACTCTACAAAAGATAAAAACATTCTTTAAATCTTTATGGTTTCATGTTTGGGCAGGTTTCCCAAAAAGCACTCAGGAAGAAATTAATTTTAGATTCAAGATTTGCACTGGAGGGTGCGATATGTATAATAAAGAGGACAGTACATGCATGATGTGTGGCTGTAACCTAAACACTAAGAAAATGTTCATGAATAAATTGGCATGGGCAGATCAAGAGTGTCCTCTAGGAAAATGGGAAAAAATAGTCAGATGAAAATTAAAAGGAAAAATAATACTAGTAGTGTTATTGTGTCTAATCAAAATATATTCACTGCTATTAAAGATAGGATCAATGCAAAAAACTTAGGAGCAACAGTTATTGTTCCTCATTGTTGTAACAATAATGATGTATTCTCAGGGCTCTTTGCTGAAAAGGTTGTATCTGAATATCCGATTGTTGAAAGCAATTTCCATATGTATAGTCAAACGTCTGCTTTGGGTAAAACTCAGTTTGTTCCTGTAGAGACTAACAAAGAATATGGACACAGAATTTTTTTTGCAAATATGATTTGTCAAGACAGACTTAATCATAAGAGAAAATCTAGATCATTAAATTATGCAGCCTTGTGTTTCTGCATGAGTAGTGTAAAATATCATGTGAAAGAACTCTTGATCTCTGATAACGAAATTACTAAAGTAGAAATCCATGCTCCAAAGTTTGGGGTTGGTAATGCTGGTGGAGATTGGAGAATTATTCATCAATTAATCGAGGACTCTTGGCAAGGTATTAATACCTTTATTTACAATAGATAGGAATTTGATATGCTATATGCGTTTTTTGTATTTTGCATCATTATGGGTTTTGCTCAAGGTATTTTTGGTGATAATGCCGTACCGGGATACAAACCTTCTCGTAATTTAATAGACTTCTTTTTTCCAGGAATGTATAATTAATGAACAGAGTAAAGAATCAGAGATGCTATTTAGCGGGTGCGATGGATCGTGTAATAGATAGAGGAAAAGGATGGAGACAAGAAATAACTCCATTCCTAGAGTCTTTAGGCATTGTTGTATTTAATCCTATAACTAAACCTACAGAAGTTGGTCTTGAAGATCATGATACGCATCTCGTAAAAACAAAACTTAAACAAAAGAAAAGATATGAAGAACTAAGTTCTATGATGAAAGTTATTAGATCAGTAGATTTAAGACTTGTTGACATCAGCGATTTTTTGATAGTAAATTTAGATTTAGATATTCATCCTTGCGGTACTTATAAAGAAATTTTTTGGGCAAATAGACAAAAGAAGCCTATAATCATTCATATGGTTCAAGGTAAGGAACACACTCCTGATTGGCTTTTTGGTACTGTTCCACATCAAATGATATATTCAGATTGGAATGATATCTATGGCTACTTAGAACATATCAACAGTTCAGAAAATATAAATACATATAATAGATGGTATTTTTTTAATATATGAGGCTATAATGAAAGACAGAAATGATAAAGATATACATTTTGATATTTCAAAAGTATATTTAAAATTTTCCGACATACACGGTAGAGGAGTTTTTGCCAAACACCCAATAGATCTAGGTGATACTATAGAAGTATTTCCTCTCACACCTTGCGCTTTTAGAACTCACTATCAGGGTGATCCAACAATTATGCACTATGCTTGGGTGAGAGATAATTGTCCATGTGACGAGTGTAAAAAACATGGCTTCCAGATGTATCTAAGTAGCGGTTATGCTAATATGTATAACCATCAAGAACCAGATAAATGTAATGCTAGAATAGAAATTGAACATAAAGATTTATATGGGAAAGTTATTGCGAACAAAACCATTAAGATAGATGA
>NZWA01000022.1 GCA_002697505.1 Flavobacteriales bacterium
AATCAAATGGATAAAAATTCTTTAACTGGAGCAATATTAATTATATTAATTTGGATTGTTTTCAGCACCTTTTTTTTAAATAGCGGTAGTGAAAATAAAGAAGATATAGACAGAACACAATTTAATTCTGAACAAAGAACTACAAATGAAATAGAGTCTAAAAATAAAAATTTTATTAATAATGAATTAGAGATTGAAGAACCAAGTATCTTTAAAAATCTCAAAACAGGAGAAGGTGGAGTTGAAGTATTAGAAAATGAAAAAATTAAATTGTTAATTAATAGAAAAGGCGGAGGAATTGAGTCAGTTTTCATTAATGATTATAAAACATATGAAGGAGAACCTCTTGACTTATTTTCAAAAAATTCTAAACTTAATATACAATTTTACAACAAAGATATTATTAATACCTCTGAGCTTTATTTTACGCCATCTTTTTCAGGAAATGAATTAAAAATGCTCTTAGAATTTAGCAAAGAAGAATACATAGAATATGTTTATACAATTTCTGATGATTATTTAGTTGATTTTGACATAAATTTTAATGGAATAAACAATATCATTAATAATAATTATTTAAATCTTGAATGGGAAATGATGACTCCCAAAACTGAAAAGAGTAAATCAAATCAAGATATGTATACTGGTTTATATTATCAAGATAGTTCTGATAAAGAAGTAGATAATTTAAGTTTAACTAAAGAAGATGAAGAAATAATTAAATACAAACTAAATTGGGTAGCATTTAAACAACAGTTTTTCAGCGCTATTCTAATTGCAAAAGATGGATTTGACAAACCAATTACTTTAAAATCAAAAACAAATGATAATGAAAATTTAATTAAGGATCTATGTGCAAATTTTGAAATTCCTATTGAAAAAAACAACTCACAACAAGATATTAACTTACAATTTTATTTTGGACCAAATCACTACAAAACACTTCAAAAATATGACTCAAAATTTGAAGAGCTTGTTCCTTTAGGTTGGGGTATATTTGGTTGGGTTAATAAATATATAATAATTAATATTTTTGATTTTCTAAGCAGATATATTTCAAACTACGGTATTATCATCCTATTGTTAACTATAATCATTAAACTTAGCTTAGCTCCATTTACATATAAAGCATTCCTTTCTCAAGCAAAAATGAAGGTTTTAAAGCCAGAAATTGATAAAATTAACGAAAAACATAAAGGTAAAGATCCAATGAAACTTCAACAAGCTACAATGAATTTTTACAGAAAAGCTGGAGTTAATCCAATGGGAGGTTGTTTACCAATGTTGTTTCAATTTCCTATCCTTATTGCTATGTTTAGATTTTTTCCTGCTTCAATTGAATTAAGACAACAATCCTTTCTATGGGCAGATGATTTATCCGCATATGACTCAATTTATGAACTAGGTTTTTCAATACCCTTTTATGGTGATCATGTTAGTCTTTTTACTCTACTTATGACAATTTCTACTTTGCTATATACTAGAATGAATAGTTCAATGGCAACAGGTCAAATGGCACAAATGAAATGGATGATGTATTTAATGCCTATTATGTTTTTAGGATTTTTTAATAATTATGCAGCTGGCTTGTCATATTATTATTTTTTAGCAAATATGTTTACGTTCGGACAACAAGCAATTATGAAGACTACAATTGATGAAAATAAATTATTAGCTCAAATTGAAGAAAACAAGAAAAAACCAAAAAAGAAATCTAATTTTCAAAAAAAATTAGAAGAACTTCAAAAAAAACAAGAAAGAAGATTAAAAAATAGAAAATAACTGTGAAATTTTATTTTTTTCTGATATTTATTTTTACTTCATGCAATACTATTAAAGATATAAATACTAAAGAACCGTTAATTTCTTTACAACGAACAGCATGCTTTGGAGAGTGTCCTATTTATAAATTTGAAATATACTCAAGCGGTAATTGTGTTTATTATGGCAAAAAATATGTAGATAAAATAGGACAACACAAATTTCAACTTAAAAAAAACGATATTGATATAATTTTATCAAAGGCTAAAGAAATTAATTTTAAAAAAATGGATGATAGATATACTAGCTCAATAACTGATTTACCTACAACATATATCAAAATTAAAAATAAAAAAATTATTGATTATTCAAATGCTCCCAAAGAACTAAGAGATATAGAAAAACTAATTGATGAAATCTGCTTTAAAGTTATAAATCAGTAATTTGTTCTAAAAAAATTGCCATTGCTTTCTTCTTTTGATTATCAAACTGGTAACAAATACGATTTTTTAAATAAAATTTCACTGTCTTATAATCAACATTATTAATTGAATTAGTTTTTAAAGCACAGTCAATGTTATTAATCCCATATAAAAAGGAAGAATTAATTTCATTTAATATGTTTTGACTTATTTCTTTTTTTGCTATCCAGCAAGCAAACACAAATGGCAAACCTGTCATTTTAAACCAAGCTTCAGATAAATCATAAACATACTTATGTTTTTTATGTAAATTAAAAGCTTTATCTCCAATAACTAATGCTGCTTGAGATTTAGATATTTTTTTTTCAAAACCAACAGTAGTTTTTTTTAGATTAGGATTTATCTTATAAAAATTCTTTAATAACAATTTTAAAAGTTTAACAGAAGTAATTGAATGATAATCAATTAAAATTTCCTCAACATCATAAATTGGAGTATCAGAAAATACACAAACAGTATCAACTTTGCCATTAGAACCAATACAATAATTAGAAAATATATTAAAATTTTGTAATTTATTAATTGCAGCAACTGGCACTAATCCAATGTCTATTTCATTATTTAAAAACTTTTTAGCGCTTACTGAAGGAATATGAAGAGATAGATCTAGATTTTTATAAATAGTATTATTCTTTATTCCATAAATAAATGGAACACTATTTAAATATGATACAACTGAAATACGATTTGTCATAAAAAATTAACTACTTTGTTAACCGCAACAATTATTATATAAAATGTGATAAATATTTTAAGAAACACGCCTCCAAAAAAACCAATTAATGCTCCTGAAGCAACCTTAATAGGACTTAAAACAGAATTATCTTTGTTATCTAAAAATGCTCCAATAAATGCTCCAATAAAAGGTCCTAAAACAATACCAAAGGGTAAAATAAAAATACCTACAAACAGACCAATAGTAGTACCCTTAATTGCTTTTTTTCCACCACCAAATCGTTTTACACCATATATTTGAAGCCAATAATCCAATATGGTTATAATTAGAATAATGAAAAACATTACAATTAAAAAATTAAGACTAAAACTATAATTAGTAAAATTATGCATTAATACAAGTGATAGATACGCAATTGGCGGGCCTGGGACAATTGGAAAAACACAACCTAATAAAGCGACAAAAAGTAAAATAAAAACTAAAATTTCCACGTATCAAAAATAATAAAAAGATAGATGCTATATAGTTACATATCATAATATAAATATTATTTTTGTTATTTAATTTATTTGCATGAAAACAGACTCACTAAAAGCAATATCTCCAATTGATGGAAGATATAATAATAAGACTTCCATTTTACAAAATTATTTTTCTGAATATGCATTAATTAAATATAGAGTACAGGTTGAAATTGAATACTTTATTGCGTTATGTAATAATCAAATTACTGAACTAAATCATTTTTCATCAGAAAAATTTACACAACTTAGAAAAATATACCAAAATTTTAATCATCAAGATGCTTCTAGAATAAAAGAAATTGAAGAAAAAACTAATCATGATGTAAAAGCTGTTGAGTACTTTATAAAAGAAAAATTTAAAGAACTTAATATTGATGAATTTAAAGAATTTATTCATTTTGGCTTAACTTCTCAAGACATAAACAATACAGCAGTTCCGCTTTCTGTTAAAGAATCTGTAAGTAATGTTTACGTAAAAGAATTAAAAAGTATTATTTCAATATTGAAAAGTAAAAGCGAAGAATGGGAAAAAATATCATTACTTGCTAGAACACATGGACAAGCAGCATCACCAACTAGGATGGGTAAAGAAATTAGTGTTTTTATAGAAAGAATTGATGAACAACTTAAATTATTGAATAATATTCCATTTAGTGCAAAATTTGGTGGAGCAACTGGAAATTTTAATGCACATCATGTTGCGTACAAAAATATTGACTGGAAAGAATTTGCAGATAGATTTATAAATGATGTTTTTGAGATGAAGCGACAACAAACTACAACACAAATAGAACACTATGATCATCTTGCTGCTTTGATGCATAACATGTGTAGAATAAATACAATACTAATTGATTTATGCAAAGACATATGGACTTATATATCATTAAATTACTTTAACCAAAAAATCAAAAAAGGTGAAGTTGGTTCTTCTGCTATGCCACATAAAGTAAATCCAATTGATTTTGAAAATGCTGAAGGAAATCTTGGAATTGCTAATTCTATTTTTGAATTTTTAGCAAAAAAACTTCCAGTTTCCAGACTACAAAGAGATTTAACTGACAGTACAGTCTTAAGAAATATTGGAGTTCCATTTGCCCATACCATCATAGCTTTTTTAGCTATTAAAAAAGGATTAAACAAATTACTTATTAATGAACAAAAGATAAGTAAAGATTTAGAAGAAAATTGGGCTGTAGTAGCTGAAGGCATACAAACAATTTTAAGAAGAGAAGGTCATCCGAATCCGTATGAAACTCTAAAAGATTTAACAAGAAAAAACGAGAAAATTAATGCTGAGAGCATAAAACATTTCATTGAAAATTTAAATGTTGATGCAAATGTTAAAAAAGAGTTAAAAAACATTACACCATTTAACTATACAGGTATTTAAAACAATATTTTGTTTTTTTGAAGATATTCTTCCCAATTCCACAAAAAGTGTTTTAGTAAATTTTTAAGTTCATTATAAAATATTGGGTTTGGCTTGTTTTTTCGCTTAAACAAATCACCTTGGTATTCATTTATATTATATTTTTCAAAAATAGCATAAGCCATAGTATTAATTACAGGATCTCCTTTCTTAGTAATATCATTGAAGTAATTTTCATAGCCAACAAATCTCTCAATTGCTAAATGCTGTTCATTCTCATCTAAGTCTTTATAAATTTCATCCAGAATATTTTTTCTGATATTGACCACTTCAGGCTCTTCAAAATAATTTTCTAAATTTTTTATATTACCTAAAAAAATAACATTACTAAACCAACTTATCATATCTTCTTTGATGTTTGGATTACTTTCTAAATTGTTATTATTATTGATAAAATCTTGTATTTCTACAAATCCATTCTCAATTACATTATTTAGAGCTGCAACATAAATTGAAATAGCAGATTCAATCTTAATCTTCTTTTTATTAGATAATAAACCAAAAAATTTAATCATAACTTGAATTGTATTTTAGCTTCATTAGTAATATAGTCTCCTATTGATAAACATGCTGTAGCAGCAGGTGATGGCGCATTTAATACATGAATATTATTTTTTGTTTTTATAACTTTAAAATCATCGATTATTGAACCGTCCTTAGATAACGCCATAGCTCTAACACCGCTTCTATGCTCTATTATATCATTCATAGTTAACGAAGGTAACATTTTTCTTAATTCTTTCAAAAATAAAAATTTTGAAAAAGCTCTACTATATTCATTTAAACCAAATTTCCAATTATTTATGAACAATTTTCTAGTTCCAGAAAAGGATAATGCCTGAAATGTATCTTTTAAATTGAAGGCTGTTTTATTATACCCCTCTCTTTTAAATGTGAAAACTGCGTTTGGTCCACATTCAATATCGCCATTAGTCATTCTAGTAAAATGAACTCCTAAAAATGGAAATTTTGGATTTGGAACAGGATATATTAAATTTTTAACCATATGCTTTGCGTTATTTTTTAACTTAAAATAATCACCTCTAAATCCCACAATCTGAAAATCAAGAGATTTAATTTCAGAAGAGGCTAATCTATCAGAAAATAATCCACCACAAAATATGATATGTTTGGTGAAAAATTCTCCTCTGCTTGTTTGTAAATTTTGATTTGAATAATTTAACAATTTGCATTTAGTTAAAATCTTACTTTTTTTATTAAGTGAAACAATGTTTCTAGCAAGAGAGTTTGTAACATCTTCATAATTAATGATACCAGATTGTGGAACCCATAATGCAGACAAACCATCTGCATACGGTTCAATTGATTGAAATTCTTTCTTACTTAATATTTTTAAACCACTCAAATTATTTTTTTCTCCATTGCTTTTTAATTTATGTAGATAATCGCATTGATCATCGGTAATTGCAACGACTATTTTACCACATACATCGTGATTTATATTATTTTCAATTGCGTAATTTACTAGTTGTTGTCGACCCTTTACACAATTATTGGCTTTTAAACTATTTGGTTTATAATATAATCCCGAATGAAGAACTCCTGAATTTCTTCCTGTTTGATGTTGTGCAAGTTTACTTTCTTTTTCAAGAACTAATAATTTTAACTTTGGGAATTTTGTTTGTAATTTATAAGCTGTTGCTAGTCCAACTATCCCACCACCTACTATTGCTATATCAAATGTATTATTCAAGAATAGTTAATTTTTGATTGTAAAAACTCTGGAAATATTAAAACCAAAATAGATATTCCCATTAAAAAAATTACTAATTGTTTCGGTAATAAATATTGGCTCTATCATTGCGGGCGAATTACTTAGATGTAATTGAAAAACATGTCCTCCAGTTTCAATATCAAATCCAAAAGACATAACATTATCATTCATTGAATTGTAAATTTGAGGAAAAGTTTCTGCATTTACAGAAACTCTGTTTGAAAGCTTATATCTACATCCAATACCAATTGATACATTATCATTATTTTTTCTAGAGCTTTTATCTATTAAATTATAATGAATAAAAGTTGGTAAAATTTGAACAGAAAAATCTCTATTTACTTTTCTAGCAATTAAAATTTGGTGACTATAAATTAATTGATCAGTAAACAAGAAAGATGATTTTCTTCTATCTTCAACTGTATATTGATTTAAATACAAAGCAGAATTTACAACAACGGTTAATGGGAAATTTTTATTACCTTTTGATTGTCTTATTAACTTTATTTTAAGATTTCCATCTAATGTTTTAGAAACCGAACTTCTTCCGATCCCAATTGCCATCCAGTTATTTACACCATAATCAAAACTGAATCTTACTTGTGCATAATCTAATCCATACAAATTATAAAATCCTGAATTTATTGGACCAAACCTATGTTGTATATTAAATTTAAGTTCGTTTTTAGATGTGATTTCTACTGACTGTCCATTCACAATTTTTGTGCCTTTAAAAATGTATGACGCATATTCGGTTTCATTTTTTTCATTAAGTAGTGATAGTAAATTTTCCTGCGCCACAACTTTAAAACTTAAAAACAAAAAAAGAAAAAATAAACTTTTATTCTTCATATTTATCAAGTTGAATTTCAACATCAACATCAATTACTTCGGCAATATTATAAATTACAATTTTTGGAATATCAATATTATAGTCTTCAAGCTTTACGCTGAACTTGGCTTTAATTACAACATTACTTTTATTATTATTTAATATCCCTTCGGCGGTAATACTATTTGTAACTCCATGAATATTTAATTTTCCATTAACTTTAGCATAACCATTTTCTTTTAACTCGACAATATTTCCAATAAATGTTGACTTTGGATAAATATCAGATTCTAAATAATTTTCATTAAAATGTTCTTGCATTAATTTTTTTGGAAAGATAAAATCTTCAAGCTTTACTGAGAAAACTAGCTCACTCGTTGATGCATTATAAACTGCACCAACTTTCTTATTAACTGCTTGTATATTTTCAATTGGAGCTTCAGAAAAAAAAGTGATAATTCCTTCTTTGCCTACAAAATTTTGAGCATTTGTTTTGAAACAAAAAATAATTAAGAAAATACTAATTATTTGGCGTGCCATTTTCATACCATGTTTTTAAAATTTGAATTTCATTATTAGATAACTTTTGACCAGATGGGGGCATAACTCCAACAGCGTTTGCATCTCTTTGAATTCTATCTAAAAGCTTTCCATTGTCCATATACGGTTTAATCTCTTCATAAGTTTGTAGTAATCCATTTTGACTATTATTTCTATGACATGTAACACAATTTTGTTCAATTATTGGTTTAACACATTCGGAAAAACTTGGTTCTTGGGTACTACAAAGATCTATTTCATCATATGTACAAGAAGATAATATTATCGTTAAAAAAAGCAAAAATCTCATTTTACAAATTTAGTCAATTAAACTTAATTTTATTAATCAAATATAATCCTATTGAAAATAAAACAATCACTATCCACAATGCTATTCTTTGATCGAAATAAAGTGTAACTAATCCAAATAAGAAAGGACCAATAAACGAAGTTATCTTTCCTGTTAAAGAATAAAAACCAAAAAACTGACTTTTTTTATCTTCTGGAACTAAAATTGACATTAGAGA
Source organism: Flavobacteriales bacterium (assembly GCA_002697505.1). Classification (GTDB taxonomy): domain Bacteria; phylum Bacteroidota; class Bacteroidia; order Flavobacteriales; family BACL11. Next base: position 8,510 of record NZWA01000022.1, read on the forward strand.
TCTACTAGAAGACTGATTAGGTCCTGCCATCAGTCCCATTAAAATTCCAGACAACCAAAATAATTTTTTAGGATAATTTGTTTCAGGAGCTATAAATGCAATTAAAGTCGCAATGATAAGTACCCAGAGAGACATTATAATGATTTTTTTTGGACCAAAATTATCTTCAAAAAATCCAAAAATAAATGCTCCTATTCCGGCTGAAATATTTAAAACAATAGCTAAGCTAACAACTTCATTAAAATTAAAATCTAGTGTTGTAACAGCATATATACCGCCTAAACCAAAGATTGTAATTAAAGCATCATTATAAAATAATCGAGCTATCAAGAAACGTAAAATTATTTTATATTCTGAAATAGTTTTAAATGTGTTTTTAATTGATAAATAAGAGTTTTTTAAATTATCTTTCTGTATTCTTGTTTTCTTTTTATCTTTAAAGATTAGAAATAGGGGTATACTGAAAATTATATACCAACTCCCAACATAAATATTAGATAATTTTATATCATAGATATTTTCTAAATCTAGAAAAATTTGTAAAAAGAATAATGATAATATTCCACCTAAATAACCTAATCCCCAAGCAAAACCTGATACAGCACCTCTATTTTTAGAATTTGTAATTTCTGGTAAATATGAGTTGTAAAAAATCGTACAAATTTCAAAACTAACATTAGCTATTATAAATAAAATTAACGCAAAGTATACCTCTCCCTTTTCAGGCATAAATAACATAGAAACAAATAATGAAGATATCATTGTAAATAAAACTAAAAACAACTTTTTCCTGCCCGTATTATCTGCAATAGCGCCGATAAATGGAGATACAACAGCAACAACAACAGCAGAAATAGCAATTGCATTTGACCACATTTGAGTACCTATTTTTTCGTCATATGCAATATGCTTTGTAAAAAATGAACTAAAAACAAAAGTCACTACAATAGTTGAGAAAGGTTGAGAAGCGAAATCATATAAAGACCAAGAAATAATTTTATTTTTATTTATCATTTCTTTTAATTTTTTCAAAATTAAATTAATATTTAAAAATTATATTTAAAGCAGTAAATATAAAAACTTTACATTTGTAAATAAAACATGAATTTAGAAGGTTTAATTAATATTTCTGGAAAAAATGGCTTATTCAAAGTCATATCAAATTCAAAAAACATGATTATTGTAGAATCACTAGTTGATAAAAAAAGAATTCCCGTTCATTCAGGAAATCAAGCAAATATGTTAGAAGAAATCGGTATATACACTTATAATGACACAAAACCATTAAGTAGTGTTTTTGAAGACATTGCAAAAAAAGAGAATTATAATCAAACTATTTCACACAAATTATCAAAAAATGAATTAACCGAATATTTTAGACAAATTGTACCTGATTTTGATGAAGAAAAAGTCTACATTTCTGATATTAAAAAAGTAATTCAATGGTATAATCTATTACAAAGCAAAAAAATTATTAAAAGAAAAGAAGAAAAAAAGAAAATTACAAAAAAGAAAAAATGAAAGAAAATATATCAATTCCATCCAGACCAAAAAGAAATTTTGTCCCTGAAAATTTAACTATTGATTCATGGAATAAAGTTAAACCATTGTTTGAAAATCTCTTCAAGAGGAGTATAAATTCCAAAAAAGAACTCGAAAATTGGATGAAAGATAGATCGGAGTTAAATTCAGTAATGAACGAAGATTTAGCATGGAGATATATCAAAATGAATATCAATACCAATGATGAGAATTTAGCTAAAAAATTTCACTTTTGGATTAAGGAAATTTCCCCAAATTTAGCTCCATATTCTCACAAATTAAACATTAAGCTAATCGAAAGTCCATTTTTAAATGAGCTTGAACATGAAAAATACAATATTTATCTTCGAAGCATAAAAAAACAAATTGAAATATATAGAGAAGAAAATATCCCTCTTTTTACTGAAATGGAAGCTAAACAACAGGAATACGGTATGATTTCAGCGAAAATGACTGTTGAATTTGATGGAAAAAGTTTAACAATGCAACAAGCAAGTTTAATATTGAAAGATACTGACAGAGAAAAAAGAAAAACAATTTATAATTTGATACAAAAAAGAAGACTTGAAGATGAAGAGAAATTAGATAATTTATACGACGAATTAATTATTTTAAGACAAAAAATTGCTAAAAATGCTGGTTATAATAATTATAGAGATTATATGTTTTCTGCAATGGGAAGATTTGATTATAAGCCAGAAGATTGTTTTGATTTTCATAATGCAATTTCTAAGAAAATCGTCCCAATAATTACCTCATTTGAAGAAAGAAGAAAAAAAGTGCTAAATTATGTTAACTATAGACCATGGGATACTGCAGTGGATGTAGATGGACTAAAACCCTTAAAACCATTTAATGGCGGAAATGAATTGACTGATTTAACAATAAAATGCTTTTCAAAGCTAAGACCCTATTTTGGAAATTGTATTTCAATTATGAAAGAAATGAAACATTTAGATTTGGAGTCTAAAGAGGGTAAAGCTCCTGGGGGATTTATGTACCCTTTGCATGAAATTGGTGTTCCATTTATATACATGAACTCTGTAGGTTCACAAAGAGATCTAGTTACAATGGTACATGAAGGTGGACATGCAATCCATTCATTTCTTTGTAGAAATTTAGAACTAACAGAATTTAAATCTACTCCATCTGAAGTTGCAGAGCTAGCATCGATGGCAATGGAACTTCTAAGCATGGACTACTGGGATACTTTTTATAAAAATGAAAATGAACTGAAACGAGCAAAATTAGAACAACTAGAAAAAGCATTAGGCACATTACCATGGGTAGCTGCAATTGATAAATTTCAACATTGGATTTATACAAATAAACATACATCTAAGGAAAGAAAAGAAAAATGGCTTGAAATTGATTCAGAACTAGGTAATCAAGTTATAAATTGGGATGGACAAGTTTCTGCTCAAAAAATAATGTGGCAAAGACAACTTCATTTGTATGAAGTACCTTTTTATTATATTGAGTACGGTATGGCACAATTAGGTGCAATTGCCGTATGGAGATCATATAAAAAAAATGGAGAAGAGGCAATTGAAAATTATATTAATGCATTAAGACTAGGATATACAAAATCAATCGGAGAAATATACAAAACTGCTGGGATTAAGTTTGATTTTTCAGAAGAGTACGTAAACGAATTAGCATTATTTATAAAAGAAGAATTAAAAAAACTACATTAAAGTTAAAATTTAATATAGTTAAAATAAAAAAGTCCTAACATATGTTAGGACTTTTTTTATGGGGCGGCAACTACCTACTCTTCCAGATATTACTCTAGTACCATCGGCGCAACTAGACTTAACTTCTCTGTTCGATATGGGAAGAGGTGGACCCTAGCGCTATAGTCACCATATATTTTTAATATGACAAAATTTGTAATGAATATATAAAATCAATTTCAAAGTCTACGGGTAATTAGTATCACTCAGCTAAATATATTTCTATACTTACACCTGTGACCTATCAACGTCATCGTCTATAACGACCCTTAAAAGAAATCTTATCTTGAGATGAGTTTCGTGCTTAGATGCTTTCAGCGCTTATCTCATCCGAACGTAGCTACCCT
>NZWA01000023.1 GCA_002697505.1 Flavobacteriales bacterium
AAAAATACAGCTAGTAGCTATTATACTTTATCAGAATTTTTAGATAAAATAAAAGAAACTCAAAAAAATAAGGATAACAAAACAATTATTTTATACACTCACGATAAGAATGAGCAACATTCTTATGTGAATGCTGCGACCAATAAAGGTTATGAAGTATTAGAATTATCAGGACCATTAGTGAGTCATTTAATTAGTAAACTTGAAAGCACTAATACTGATATACAATTTGTAAGAGTTGATGGTGATAGCATTGATAAGTTAATTGATAAGGGTGATGATGCAGTGTCTAAATTAGATGAAAAGCAACAAAAAAAGTTACAGGAAATGATTCAATCTGAAGTTGATAAATCTATTTACACTGTACAAACTCAAAACATGTCATCTGATGACTTACCAATACTAATTACTCAAAGTGAATTTATGAGAAGAATGAAAGAGCAACAACAACTTTCAGGAGGAGGTATGCAAATGTTTGGTGATATGCCTGAATCTTATAATGTTATCGTTAATACTAATCATGATTTAGTTTCTAAAATAATTTCTGAAAAGAATAAAAAGAAAAGAGTTGCAATAATTAAACAGATTTTTGATCTAGCATTACTTTCCCATGGGATGCTTAAAGGAGAGAAGTTAACAAGCTTTGTAGAAAGGAGCGTTTCATTAATTAAATAGTTATTTATTAATTAAATAATATTTATTTTCAAAAGTTTATTATTTATGGATAATGTAAATAGTGATATTAGAATTTCTAGTACTTTATCATCTAATTTTTACTCATCAAAAAAAAAATTCAAAGAAGTTATTGATAAGATATTTGCTAAAAGTTGGCATTTAATAACTGATGATACACATTTTGATGAAGAAAATTGTGTTTATCCATTTATTTTGATGGACAATGTTTTACCTGAGCCACTATTTTTAATTAAAAATAAGAACGGTATCGAATGTTTTTCTAATGTTTGTACTCATAGAGGTAATATTTTAGTTAAGTCACCTGGCAAAATACACAAAACTATTAATTGTAATTATCATGGAAGATCTTTTGATACAAATGGTAATTTTTTATTTATGCCCTGTACAGAAGGAATGGAAAATTTTCCATCGAATAAAGATAATTTACCTAAAATCTCAACTAAACAATGGAATCAATTTATATTTACTTCATTAGAACCAAAATTTATTTTTGAAGATTTGATAGTGGATGTTGATGCACGAGTTGGTTGGATGCCTATTTCAGATTTTGTTTTTAGAAAAGATTTGTCAAATGAATATTTAATTAATGCAAATTGGACTCTATATTGTGACAATTATTTAGAAGGATTTCATATCCCTTTTATTCACAAGGATTTAAATGCAGTATTAAATTATGAAGAATATAGTGTTGAGTGTTTTAAATATTCAAATTTACAAATTGGTTATGCTAAAGACAAGGACCTATGTTTTGATTTGCCTAAATCCTCAATTGATTATGGTAAAAACATAGCTGCATATTATTTTTGGTTGTTTCCAAATATTATGCTTAATTTTTATCCTTGGGGATTATCAGTGAATCTTATTAAACCTTTATCTAATGGCAAAACAAAAGTAAATTTTTACTCCTATGTGTGGAAAGAAGAACTTTTAGATAAAGGAGCTGGAGCTGATGTTAATAAAGTTGAGCTAGAAGATCAAGAAGTTGTAACTAGTGTTCAAATGGGTGTTAGTTCAAGGTTATATAAATCAGGTAGATTTTCACCTAATATGGAACAAGGCGTCCATCACTTTCATACTATTATTAAAGATTTTATGTATGAAAATGATAAATAAGTTTTTTCTTTTTATTTTATTTTTTAGTTTTTTGGATGTAAAATCTCAATGTAATGGATCTTTTCAATTGTGTGATAAGAAATATAATGAAGTTGCGTTTTTAACAACTCACAATGCATTTAATTCTTCTGAAGATAATTTTCAGTTTCCTAATCAAACTTACAATATTTTAAATCAATTAAATGCTGGAGTAAGAGGTCTCATGATTGATGTTTATGATATCAATGGAACACCAATGGTTTATCATAGTTTTTCAATTTTAGGATCGATTCCTTTACAAGATATATTCAATGATATTAAAAGCTTTCTTGATTTGAATACTAATGAAATTGTTACGCTTATTTTAGAATGTTATATTGATGCTAACTCTATTGAAAATGTTTTACAACAATCATTGCTTAATAATTATTTGTATTCAAAAGATTCTCAATCTAATTGGGCAACTTTAGATGAAATGATTAATTCTAATAAGAGACTTATTATTTTTTCAGACCAAAATGATGCTTCTTCTTCTCAATCATGGTATCATTATGTTTGGGATTATGCAGTAGAAACACATTTTAGTGTAAGTGATATAAATGATTTTTCTTGCGAATATAATAGGGGAGATTCTATAAATGATCTGTTTATTTTTAACCATTTTTTAACTGACGATTTATTTGGTTACGGTCTCTACAATGAGTCTTTAAGTGTTAATAGTAATCCTTTTTTTATAGACAGAGTTACAAGTTGTTGGCAAAGTAAAAATAAATTTCCTAACTTTTTAACTGTAGATTTTGTTGAATTAGGAGATGCTCAAACTGTCGTTAATCAGATTAATGATATGAATACTAATATAAATGAATCATTTTCGTCCATTGAAAAAATATTAATAGATGTAAAGGATATTTTAGGAAGATCAATAACAAGTGCTTCGCATAATAGAGTTGTTTTTCGTATCTATAATGATGGTTCAGTATCTAAACAACTTAATGTAAATTAATAACTATTATCTAATAAATTAATTTAAATTATAACTTATTAATAATATTATCTAAAGTATCATTATTTGTGTTTAGTTCATTTTCTAGTTCTTCAATTTTTTTTGATCTAGTTAATTCTTCATATTTTCTTAAACCCAAATCATCTTTTATTCTTTTGTGAAGCCAGAAAACCTCTTGTTTTTGTCTATTCTGATTAAATGTGTTATTAGATTTTATTTTAATAATATCATTATTAATAATTTTCCAAATTGATTGTATTCCTTCATTATTTATTGACGAACAATATCCAACATGAATTGGTTTTTCTCTGTTTAGATTTAAGAGGTCAACAGTATTTTTATATTGAATAGATGTATTTATTGCATTGCTTTTATTTGCTCCGTCCGCTTTATTTACAATTATTGCATCTGCAAATTCAATAATACCTCTTTTGATTCCTTGTAGTTCATCTCCAGCACCAGAAATCATTAATAGAAGAGTAAAATCAACTAAGTTATTAATGCTAATTTCACTTTGTCCAACGCCAACAGTTTCAATTATTATAATGTCATAACCTGCTGCTTCACATAGCGTTATAGTTTCTCTTGTTTTGTTAGCAACACCTCCCAAGAAGCCACTGCTTGGTGTTGGTCTAATAAAGGCATTTTGATCTGCTGATAGCTTTTCCATTCTACTTTTATCACCAAGAATACTTCCTCTTGTTTTTTCACTAGATGGATCAATGGCTAATACCGCAACTTTATGTTTTTTTGAGGTTAAATATTTTCCAAAAGAATCAATGAATGTGCTTTTTCCAACTCCTGGTATACCAGTAACCCCAATTCTTATAGAACTAAATTTTTCATTTTTACATTTTAATATGAGTTTTCTAGCGTTAACTTGATTATCAGTATTAGTACTTTCTATTAAAGTTATTGCTTTTGATAATGCGAGTTTACATCCTTTTTTTAAATCATTAAATAAATTCATTTATTTAACAGCTATTGTTGATATTTCTACGTTAACGTTTTTTGGTAGTTTAGATACCTCAACTGCTTCTCTGGCAGGTGGATCACTTTTAAAGTATTTACTGTATACTTTATTGACTTCATTATAATCATCCATATTTTTCAAAAATATTGTACACTTAACTATATTATCAAAATTCATTTGAGCAGAGCTTAATATTTCAAATATATTTTTCATAATCATATCTGTTTCTTCTTTAATACTACTATTGATTATTAAATTATTTTTTGGATTTATTGCGATTTGCCCTGAACAATAAAGAGTTTTGTCAACTAAAACTGCCTGACTGTATGGACCAATAGCTGCGGGTGCATTTTTAGTATTTATAATTATTTTTTTCATGAATTTTAATTAAAAATTGAACTTCCAATGCGAACCATATTTGCATTGTTTTTTATAGCATGTATGAAGTCATTACTCATTCCCATTGATAAAATTTTAATATCATTATTTTTTATTGTTTCAAAAATATTAGATAAAAATGAAAATTCAGAGTTTATAATAGTTATATCATCAGTATTTGTTGCCATTCCCATTAGGCCAATTATTTTAATATTGGTAAATTTTTTACTATCAGCAATAAATTCATATATTTCATTTTTGTCAACCCCAAACTTATTAGATTCTCTTGCAATTTTAACTTGAACTAAACATTTAATAACTTTATTTATTTTAACAGCTCTTTTATTAATTTCTTCAAGTAGTTTAATTGAATCAATGGAATGAATTAAATCGACATATTTAATAATATATTTAACCTTGTTTCTTTGTAAATGACCAATCATATGCCATTTAATATCGTCAGGCATAGTCTCTGCTTTTTTTGCTAGTTCAATAGCATTATTTTCGCCAAAAATTTTTTGTCCGTAAACATATGCTTCATGTATTGAAGAAATAGATTGTTTTTTTGAAACAGCTACCAAGGTTACATTGTTTGGTATCAATTTTTGTAATCTAGTAATATTTTCACTTATACTCATCTCAAAACTTATAAATTGTTAGACCTGATCTAAGTTTTGGTTCAATATATGTGCTTTTTGGTGGCATAAATTTATTATTGTCTGCTACGTCTTTAATTTCGTTAATTGTTATGGGTTTAAGAAAAAATGCAATATTGTATGATTTATTATTCATTGTATTTTTGACTTTTGAGAAATCAATATTATTAGCATAAAATTCTATCCTATCTGTTTTTCTCTCATCTTTAATATTTAAAATTGGAAATAGTATATTATTGAATAAGATTGAAACACCGAGTCTACATATTTCATTATCAATATAACTATCTTTCTTTGGTTGTAATAAGTATTTCTGATTAGATTTAAACATTATTATTTCATTTTGTTTTTTTGGCACATCTAAATTTGTTTTTTTTACATAAAAATTTATTTCAAGTTTATTAAATAGTTCAGAATCTTTAATGCTTGTTTTTACTAATCTGTTAAAGCTTGATATACGTAATTGTTCTTCGCTAATTAGCAAAGACATCATATTATTATTGTTTTTTAATTTACTAGTTGATGCACATCTATGATGTCCATCAGCAATATATACTTTTTTAATTTTTTCAAATTCTAGAGTTATGTTGTCAATTATTGTTTTGTTTGAAATTTTCCATAGTTTGTGGAGAACTTTATCTGTCGTTGTGAACTCATATTCTGCTCGACTTTTTTTAATTTTTTTGTATATTTTGTTAAGATAGTTGTTGTTTTTATGTGCTAAAAGTATCGCGTCAGCTTGAAATCTTATTTCTTCTAAATATTCCAAAAACATTTTTTCTCTATTATGAATAGTATTCTCGTGTTTTTTAATATTATTATTGTTGTAGTCATCTGAACTTACAAGCGCTATTAAACCTACATATGATACTAAATTACAACCTTGTTCATATAAATAAAAAGAATTATTTTTATCAGAGATTAAAATATTATTATTACAAAATTCTTGAAATTTTTTTTTAACAAGTTTAAATTTTTCTTTACCAGAAAGTTTTTTTTCAAGATTAAAATCTGGATTGATAATTTGCAAAAAAGTATATGGGTTATTACTTATTTTTTCTGCAATAGTTTTATTAGAGTACGTTAAGTAAGATCTAGATGCAAATAAATTTGCCTTATCTCTAACTGGTCTAATTGCATTAAAAGGAATAATTTTCACTTTTATTTTTTATTGTAAAATTTTATGATTTTTTCAGCCAGTTCAATCCCTACTCTTTTTTGTGCTTCTCTGGTAGCCGCTCCTATATGAGGTGTTAGTGATATGTTTTCTTGCATTAGCAGATGAATTGATGGAGTGGGTTCGTTTGAGAAAACATCTAAAGCCGCATATGCTAATTTTTTTTTCTCTAAAGAAAACATTAAAATATCTTCGTCTATTAAACCTCCTCTTGATGTATTAATTATTCCAGCACCTGTTTTCATCAATTTAATTTCTTTCGAAGTAATAACAGGTTTATCATCAATTTTAGGGATATGTAAAGTTATAAAATCAGATTGTTCAAGAACTGTGTTTATAGGATCTGTTTCTATTGTAAAGGTTTTTTTAGAATCATCATAAAATTTAAGAGTTATGTTAGCTTCAGATATTGTTTTGTCATGAGCTAAAACTTTCATGCCTAAAGCTATTGCTATTCTTGCAACTTCCTGTCCAATTCTACCAAAACCAATAATACCTAATGTTTTACCAAAGAGTTCTTTTCCAGATGAATAACTTTTTTTTAATTTTTTAAAATCTTTTTCACCATCCATTGGCATTTTTCGGTTCGAGTCATATAAAGATCTAACCATTCCAAATAGGTGTGCAAATACAAGTTCTGCAACAGACAGAGATGATGCTTTAGGTGTATTAATGACTTTTATACCTTTATCAATGGCATATTCAACGTCAATATTGTCCATTCCAACTCCACCACGACCTATTAATTTTATACATGGACATTTATCTATAAGTTCTTTTCTAATTTTAGTTGCACTTCTAACTAAAATAACTTCATAATTATTTTTGTTAATTGAATCTACTAAGCTGTCTTGATTTATGTGTTCATTCGTAACATTAAAACCTTTTTTTCTCAACAAGTCTATTGCTGATTCTGATATTCCATCATTTGCAAGTATATTTATCATTTTATAAATTTTCTACTTTTTGCATTACGTTTATTAGTGTTTTAATACTGTTTATTGGCATCGCATTATAAATTGAAGCTCTATATCCTCCAACAGACCGATGACCTTTTAAACCGCTAATTTTATTTTTTAAACATTCATCTTCAAATATTTTTTCTTTTTCTTTTTCTAGTATTGAAAAGGTAACATTCATAATTGATCTATCTTCTCTATTAGCAATTCCAGTAAATAAGCTGTTTCTGTCTATTTCTTTATAAAGTAAATTTGCTTTTTCATTATTTATTTTTTCAATATAATCAATTCCACCTTTATTTTTTAGCCACTCAAGTGTTAGCATAGAAACATATATTGAAAATACAGGCGGAGTATTAAACATACTTTCTTTATTGATATGTGTTTGATAATTTAACATTGTGGGAATATCTCGACCTGTTTTGTTTAAAGCTTCATCTTTAATAATTACCATTGTTGTTCCTGCAGGGCCCATATTTTTTTGAGCTCCAGCATAAATAATATCAAAATCATTAATATTAATTTTCCTGCTAAAAATATCTGAACTCATATCACATACCATTGGGCTTGATATTTTTGGGAAATCTTTTATTTGAGTTCCAAAGATGGTGTTGTTTGATGTACAATGAAAGTAATCAATATTTTTAGGAACCGAATAATTTTTAGGAATATAATTAAAGTTTTTGTCAGATGAATCTCCAACAACTATTGTATTTCCAAATAGTTTAGCTTCATTAATAGCTTTCGTAGACCAAGTGCCTGTATTTAAATAGGCTGCTGAACCGTTTAACTTCATCAAGTTAAAAGGAACCATTAAAAATTGTAAACTTGCTCCTCCCTGCAAAAAAAGAACTGAATATCCTTTAGGTACATTAAGAAGTTCTTTCACTAATGAAATACATTTATTCATTACATTTACGAATGGGGTGCTACGATGTGAAATCTCTATAAGAGATAGTGAATTATCAAAATCTAAGATGGCATCTGAAGCTTTTTTAAATACTTCATCTGGTAAAATACAAGGGCCTGCAGAAAAATTATGTGTTTTCATCATGTTTTATTTAACTCTTTCTATATAAGATTTTTTTTCAGTGTCGATTTTAATTTTGTTACCTTCTTCAATAAAAAGAGGAACATTGATTTTAGCTCCAGTTTCAGTTGTAGCAGGTTTTGTTGCATTTGTTGCAGTATTTCCTTTAACTCCTGGTTCTGTATGACTAATCTCTAATATTACGTGTAATGGAAGAGAAGCTGAAAGTGGCATTCCTTCATCAGCATGAAATAAAACATCAATATTATTACCTTCTTTTAAAAATTCAACATTACTAATAAAATCTTTCTGTAACATAATTTGTTCATAATCATCATTATTCATTAAGTGGTAATTATTTCCTTCAGAGTATAAAAACTGATATTTTCTGTTTTCAATTCTTATAATTTCAATTTTAACTCCGGCAGTAAATGTATTTTCAAGTAATCTACCGCTATTTAAATTTCGTAGTTTAGTTCTTACAAATGCAGGGCCTTTTCCTGGTTTAACGTGTTGAAAAGATTCAATCTTCCAAGGCTCTCCATTGTGTTGAATACAAAGACCATTTCTAAATTCTGCTGTTGTTGCCATAATTTTATTTTTGGTTATAACCTTTCATAATACCTCTTCCAGAGTTTTGTATGAAAGATATAATTTCATCTCTTTCTTCAGAGGCAATTATTTCAGTTTCAATATTTAATATTGCCTGAGTGTTATTATAATTATTTTGATATAAAATTCTAAAAATATCTTGAATATGCTTGATTTTTTCATCAGTAAAACCTCTTCTTCTTAAACCAATTGAATTAATTCCAACAAAGGATAATGGCTCTCTTGCAGCTTTTACGTATGGTGGTACATCCTTACGAACTAATGATCCACCAGAAACCATAGCATGCTTTCCAACGCTAACGAATTGGTGTAAAGCAGATAAGCCTCCAATTATTGCATGATCTCCAACTTTAACATGACCTCCCATTGCAACGCTATTTACGATTATACAATTATTACCAACTTTACAGTCGTGAGCAATATGTGCGTAAGCCATAATTAAGCAATTATTTCCAATAGTAGTTTTGCCACTTGCTAAAGTTCCTCTATTAATTGTTGAACATTCTCTTATTGTACAGTTATCTCCAATAATTGTTAGAGATTTTTCACCTTGAAATTTTAAATCTTGGGGAATAGCAGAAATTACTGCACCAGGAAATATTCTACAATTTTCTCCAATTCTTGCACCTTCCATAATTGTTACATTGGATCCTATCCATGTACCTTTTCCAATAATTACATCTTTTTCAATAGTAACAAAAGGTTCAATCACTACATTTCTTGCAATTTCTGCATTTGAATCTATATAAGCTAAAGGTTGATGCATTTTAAATGTTTTTAGGTGAAATCTGAGCAAGTAAATCAGCTTCTACTACAATTTGTCCATTAACAAAGCCTTTTCCGTGCATGTGACATAATCCTCTTCTTATTGGTGATATCAAGTTCAACCGAAATATTAGATTGTCACCAGGAACTACTTTTTTCTTAAATTTTGCATTATCAATTTTCATAAAAAAAGTTAAAAAGTTTTCTGGATTTTTTTCTTTACTTAGTATTAATACTCCGCCAGCTTGAGCCATTGTTTCTAATTGTAAAACTCCAGGCATAACTGGTTCTTGAGGAAAGTGTCCTTCAAAATAATCTTCTTCCTTTTTTACAAATTTTACTCCTATAATATAATCTTCTCCGATTTCTCTGATTTCATCTATGAATAAAAAAGGTTTTCTATGTGGAAGTATTGTTTTAATTTTTTCTTTATCAAACAATGGTTTTTTAGAAAAATCAATAATAGGCGCTGTTTTTTTCATTTCTTCATTCATTATTGTACTTAAGTATTTTGCAAAGTTAGTATTATTCTTATGACCTGGCTTAATAGCTTGTATTTTACCTTTTATTGCTACTCCAAGTAAAGATAAATCACCAATTACATCAAGTAGCTTATGTCTAGCAGGTTCGTTTTCATATCTAAGAGTTAAATTATTTAAGATACCTTCATTACTAACTGATAAATTTTCTTTCTTAAATAATTTAGATATTTTTTGTAATTTATTTTTGTTAATATTTTTTTCAGCTATTACAATTGCATTTTTTAGATCACCACCTTTAATCAAATCTTTCTCAATGAGTGTTTCTAGCTCATTAAAAAAGCAAAATGTTCTGGATGAACTTATTTCTGAATTAAATTCAATTATTGAATTTAGGTGTGCTTTTTGTTTTTTTAAAGCTTTTGAATCAAAATCTATTTCTACCTCTAACTGATATTCATCAGCAGGTGTTGCAATTAATTGTGTTCCAGTATCTTTGTCAACTATTGATATTCTTCTTTTAATTTCAAATATTTTTTTTTCTTTATTTTGATTAACAGTACCAATTTTAGAAATTAACTCACTATATTTTTTTGAACTTCCATCTAAGATTGGAATTTCAATATTATCAACTTCAATATCTAAATTGTCAATTTCTGAACCTGCAATTGCAGCTAGTAGATGTTCTACAGTTCTAATTTCAGCATTATTTTGCTTTAAATTTGTGCTTCTTTCAGTAGAGAAAACATTTTGAACTAAAGCTTTAATTTTAGGCTTACTTTCAATATCTGATCTGATAAAAACTATTCCATTATCTTCCTTTGCAGGTTTTAGTATAACATTAGTTTTAACTCCTGTATGAATTCCAAAACCTGAGATTTTAATAATATCTTTTATTGTTTTTTGTTTCATCTTTTATTAACACTTTTATATAGTGATTCTATTTTCTTGTATAATTCAGGAAGCTTTTTGAAAATTATGTATGACCTTTGAAACTTCTTTATATTAAATGCCATAGGACCTTGCACAATCTCACCGTTTTTAGTTATGCTAGATGCTATTCCACTTTGACCAGCTATTTTCACATCATCAGCAATTTTTATATGACCGTTAATTGCAGTTTGACCACCTATCATGCATCTTTTTCCAATTTTAGATGATCCTGCAATTGCAGTTTGTGCAGCTATTACAGTGTTTTCATCAATTTCAACGTTATGTCCAATTTGAATTAGATTGTCAAGTTTAACTCCTTTTCTTATTACAGTTGATCCCATTGTTGCTCTGTCAATTGTAGTGTTAGCACCAATTTCAACATCTCTTTCTATTATTACATTACCAACTTGTTTAATTTTGGTGTAATTTGTGCTTTTATTAGCAGCAAATCCAAAGCCATCAGCTCCAATTACTACACCTGAATGTATTATGTTATTTTTTCCAATATTACAGTCATGATAAATTTTTACGCCAGGGTATAAAATTGTATTTTCTTCAATATTAACATTTTCACCTAAGTAACAATTTGGAAAAATTTTAACGTTTTTAGATATTCTTACATTTTTTCCAATAAAAGTAAAATCTCCAATGTAAACATTTTCAGAAATTAAAACATTTTCAGAAATTTTTGAATTTTTAGAAATTCCATTTTTTTCTAATGATTTGTTACTATATATTTCTATTATTTTACTAAAAGAAATATAAGGGTCTTTTACCTTTATCAGAGTTTTATTTATTTTACGATCAGAGAAAAACATATCGCTCACTATTATTATACTGGCATTAGTAGAATAAATAAATTCAGTGTATTTTGGGTTTGCTAAAAATGAAATATCACCATTTTGTGCGTCTTCAATTTTTGATACATTTTTTACTTTTGTATTTGGATTTCCAATTATTTCACCACTAATAATTTTTGCTATTTTCTCTGCTGTTAAAATCATCTTTACAAATCTAATAAATATAGGTATATGTTTAAAATTTATTTTTAAATTCTTTGGGGTAGCATAAAAAATATTTTTGCTTAATATTTGTTTTTCGATTACTAAAATGATCAGAAACTTTTGTAAGGTCTACAATTTTTTTGTTATGCAATAAAATATTTATTTTTTCTTCATCAATTTTGTATGTGTTGTGACTAATTTTTTTTGAGAAAACAAAAAAAGACGCTTCTTCATAACTTAGATTATATTTTTTTTGAATAGTGTAATTAATTTTTTCAATTATTTTTGGGGAGAATTCTTGGTCTTGAATTTTTATTTTTAAGAGATTTCTGTTTATTATCATATCGCAAAGTTTTGACAAAACTTTATCTTTTGCATTACACCAATGTTTAATGCAAGTATAAATTTCATAATCATCTAAAAGTGCAAACTTTTCTAATAAATTATCTTTATTTTTAAAATCTGTATAGGTATAATTATTTTTTAAAAATGGTAAAAGAGTAGGGGTAGAGTATATTGAAGTTTTTTGTTGAACTAATTTTTTAGCTCTTTTTAATACATTTATTAGCATATGCTCTGCTGAGATAACTGTTTTGTGTAAATACACTTGCCAATACATTAATCGTCTAGCAAAAAGAAATTTTTCAATAGAATGTACTCCTTTTTCTTCAATTACTAATTTATCATCAACTACATTCATCATGTTAATGATTCTTTCTACACCAATATTCCCTTCGTTTACTCCAGTATAAAAACTATCTCTTTTTAAATAATCAAGTCTATCCATATCAACTTGAGATGATACTAAATGATAAAAATACTTTTTTGAATATTTATTGCTAAAAATATTAATAGCTAAATTTAATTTTTTATTAAAAATTTGATTTAGTTTTTTCATGTATAATAGAGAGATTTTTTCATGTGAAATATTTTTAACAATTGTTTTCTCTAATGCGTGAGAAAATGGACCATGTCCAATATCATGTAATAGTATAGCTATTTTTAATGCTAAACTTTCTTTTTCAGTTATTTTTATATTTTTTTTTCTTAGATGGTCAATTGTTCTTTGCATCAAGAACATAGATCCTAATGCATGTTGAAATCTAGTGTGATTTGAACCCGGAAAAATTAAGTTAGCTAAACCTAATTGTGTTATCCTTCTAAGTCTTTGAAAATATTTATGATTAATCAGCTCATTTATCAAATTGTCTTCTAAACAAATAAAACCGTACACTGTATCGTTTATAATTTTATCTTTTTTATCTTTATACATATGATAACTAATCTTTTTTTTATTTTTTTGTAAAACTAATAAATAAATTATGATAAATATTCTTTGGGCAGATGATGAAATCAATTTGTTAAAACCACATATAATTTATTTAGAGGATAAAGGATATAATGTCATTTCCGCTAAAAGTGGTGATGAAGCACTTGAAGTACTAGAATCTAATAATTTTGATCTTATTTTTTTAGATGAAAATATGCCAGGAATTTCTGGTTTAGAAACTTTAACTATAATTAAGGAGCGATATAGACATATTCCAGTAATAATGATTACAAAAAGTGAGGAGGAAAGTATTATGGAAGAGGCAATTGGTGCTAAAATATCTGATTATTTAATCAAACCTGTTAATCCATCTCAAATACTATTAGCAATCAAAAAAAATTTAGATATTGATAGATTAGTAGAAGAAAAAACAACAAAAAATTATCAACAAGAATTTTCAAAAATTTCAACTTCATTATCTATGATTTCTAATTTTGAAGATTGGTGTAATATTTATAAAAAATTAACATATTGGGATTTAGAAATAGATTTTTCTGGTGAAAAAAGTATAGAACAAATTTTAGAAATGCAAAAAGATGATGCAAATAAGCAATTTTTTAAATTTGTAAAAAACAACTATAAAAATTGGTTGTATGAAGAAAATTCCCCTTTGTTATCCCATAAAATAATTGAAAAAAAGGTTGCGCCAATTTTAAATAGTGATGTTCCAACTTATTTTGTATTGATTGATAATTTACGATATGATCAATGGAAAATTCTCGAACAAGATATTATAGCTGACTATAAGATTATTTCAGATGATATGTATTCAAGTATTCTTCCAACTTCTACTCAATATTCGAGAAATTCAATTTTTTCTGGTCTATTACCATTAGAAATTCAAAATAAGTATCCCCATTTTTGGAAAAATGATCAAGATGATGGTGGAAAAAATTTATTTGAAGAAGAGTTATTATTAAAAAATTTAAATAGATTAGGTAAGGACACCTCTAAAATTTCATATACAAAAATTACTAATATCGATTTTGGTAGAAAGGTAATTAATAAAATATCTAATTTAAAGCATAATACCTTAAATGTTATTGTATATAATTTTGTAGATATGCTATCTCATGCTAGGACAGACATGAAAGTTATTAAAGAATTAGCTGATGATGATTCCGCTTACAGATCTTTAACTAGATCTTGGTATTCTCATTCTCCTCTTAAAGATATTATTAATGAGATTTCAAAACAACAAGCTAATTTAGTTATTACTACCGATCATGGAACGATAAATGTTGATAAACCATCTAAGGTAATTGGAGACAGAAATGTAAACGTAAATTTAAGATATAAGCAGGGAAAAAACTTAAATTATAAATCGTCTGATGTATTTGAAATTAAAAATCCAAAAGACTATTTCTTGCCAATACAAAATGTAAGTAGCAAATATATTTTTGCTAAAGAAAAGAATTATTTTGTTTATCAAAATAACTATAATCAGTTTGTTAAATACTATAAAAACTCATATCAACATGGAGGTATATCAATGGAAGAAATGTTATTACCCTTTATTATTTTAAAAACTAAAATAAATGACTAAACAATTTATTGTGAATAACATCAATGATTTAGATGAAGTATCTTCAAAAATACTCGAACTTAATAATAAATATAAAAAGTTTGCTTTTTTTGGTGATATGGGTGTTGGAAAAACAACTCTTATCAAATCTTTATTGAAAAAATTAGATGTAAATGATAATGTAACAAGTCCTACCTTTTCAATTGTTAATGAGTATTTGAGCAAAAAGCTTGGGTCTATATTTCATTTTGACTTTTACAGAATAAAAAACGAAAAAGAAGCATATGATATTGGAATAGATGAATATTTAAGTAGTGATAATTATTGCTTTATTGAATGGCCAAATAAAATTAATAGTTTTATAGATGATAGCTTTATTAATGTATATATTGATATTATAGATGATGATAAAAGAAATATTATGATAAATTATAAAAAATGAATGTAAAGACAACAATCAATACTAAATCTCTCTTGCCAAAAGAAGAAATGTTAGAAGTAAAACCAGAATTTAAGTCATTAGAAATTGGTATTCCTAAAGAATCATCATTTCAAGAAAATAGGGTTAGTTTAACTCCAGAATCTGTTGGAGTATTAGTTGCTAATGGTCATTCTGTTATTATAGAAAAAGATGCAGGTTTAAGTGCTAATTTTAGTGATGATGAATATATTTCTAAGGGTGCTCAAATCGCAAATTCTAAGAGTGAAGTTTTTAAAGCAAACTATATTTTAAAAATAGAACCTCCTACCGAGGATGAACTTTTGTTAATGAGTGATAGTCAAGTTTTAATTTCTGCTTTACAGATGAATACTAGATCTGTCAATTTTTTTGAAACTCTTAATAAAAAAAGACTGACCGCACTAGCTTTTGAATTTATTAAAGATCAACACAATAAATTACCATTCGTTAGAATTATGAGTGAAATTGCTGGTAATACTTCTATGCTAATTGCTGGAGAATATTTGTCAACTGCTAATAAAGGAAAAGGGTTAATGCTTGGAGGAGTTTCTGGTCTTATTCCTACTAGCGTAGTTATTATTGGTGCTGGAACTGTTGGTGAATATGCTTGTAGAACAGCGCTTGGTTTAGGATCTTCAGTAGTTGTTTTTGATGATTCTGTTACAAAATTAAGAAGATTACAGAATAATATTAATTCAAGAATTAGTACATCTACATTGCAGCCTAAAGTGTTGTCTAAAGCATTAAAAAGAGCTGATGTTGTAATTGCTGCTTTACAAATTGGAAATGGAAGAGTGCCATGCGTTGTAAGTGATCAGATGGTTCAAAGTATGAAGTCAGGTTCAATTGTTATAGATGTAAGTATTGATCAAGGTGGTTGTTTTGAAACATCTGAAGTAACATCACATAAAAAACCAGTTTTTGTGAAATATGATGTAATACATTATTGTGTTCCAAATATTGCTTCTAGAGT
>NZWA01000024.1 GCA_002697505.1 Flavobacteriales bacterium
ACTTGTTGCACCATTTCCATTAGCATCACTAAAAGAGGTTAAAGAATATAAACCAGCTTGCTGAGTTTTAACTACATACAAATTTTCTGATGTAGAGTCGCTATATTCATTAATACCATCCGTGTATGAAAAGAGAAAGGGAGCATTACCAGTAAAGAATATTTCTAACTCTGCATCTTCATTCTCATTAGAGCACAAGGTGTCATTACCGAAAATTTTAGCGCTGATATTGACTATATTTAAAACTATAGTATCATTAAATTGACAATAAAAAGAATTATTTGCAGAGCCCCCATTAACAAAGAAATTACTGTCAGAAGACCAAGAAGCAAATGCAAAAGCTGGATCAATGATGGGACTTAAAGTAATCAATTCGTTATAGTTGTAAGTAAATGAGGCTGGAAATATATTTATATTCACTCCATCAATATTAATACTAGAATTTGTACCTATTTCGTTAATAGTATATACTACAGTCGGATTCAAACTAATATTAAGAACTATGGTATCATTATAATTTGCAACAAAACTGTAATTACCACTAGAATTTATTAACAAATTATTTTTTGCAGACCAACTTTTTAAATAATAGCCTGGAGCTATATTTGCTGACAACACAACATTATCTCCTTGAAAATAGGATTTAGTTGTTGTAAAAAAGTTAATAAGTTCTGAATTCGCATTAATTGAGGTTGTTGTGCCATTTATATTAATATCATATACAATATTAACCCCTAAACGTTGGTGAATTACAGTATCAACAAATAACGTATCACAACCGTCTAAAACATAACTATTTGAAAAAAACAAGCCTGTATCAATAGGACTAAAAACCATACTATCTGTAAAAATAGTATCATAAGTATTATTTACTGAAAAAGTCCCCTCAACCATACTCATTTTCCAAACAAATATATCTTTTTTTCTTCCAGAAGCATTTAAAATTGTACCATCAAAATTGGCAAAATCTTCATAAAAACCTATGGCATAAACATTACCAAATCCATCAGGACAAACATCATTAGTTCTATCATCATCATCTGTATCACATCCTCCCATTTTTGCCCAAACCCAATCTCCAGTATTAGTTGAACCATCTAGTTGAGCAACCCATGCAGAGGCACTAGTGTCATTTGGAATTTGAGGACCAACAACTAGATTGCTACTAAAAGTTGCTTCTCCTTTCATCGTTCCTCCAAGAAAAACTTGTTTATTGGCATCAACAGACATTTGATATGGCTTGTCTGTTCCCGAACTTCTTGCTCTTTTGGCCCATTTCCATTCTCCTTGGCTATTAATTTTAGCGACAAAAACATCTCGTTTTTGTCTATGACTTAACGTGTCAGATCCGTTTGATGCATTTGCATCTAAAAAAACCATAGGATTTCTATATTCACCTGTAATGTAAATATCACCACACACATCGACAGCTATCCCATTTGCACGATCTGTTTTATTACTACCGACTCCCTTTGCCCAAATCCAATTACCATCCTTATCCATCTTAAATACGAAAGCATCCCATTCACCATTAGATGAAAGTGAAAAAGGACCATACTGAGCAACTTGATTAGCCCCCCTATTTTGAAATCCACCAACAACATAAATATTAGAATATTTATCAATAGCAATTCTGTTATCACGAGACCCTCTTTGATCTTTTATGCCATCGAATTTATCTACCCACAACCAATTTCCGCTTGCATCCAATTTTCCTATATATCCCATAGGTTGACAATCATTACCCCACTCAGGATTTGTTATTGTTAAGTTATCAAAATCTGCATCATATCCTGAAAAAAAGCCAGTAACATATATAAATCCATCTTTATCAACTGTAACATCGTATGAATGATCATCAGCGTCATAAATAGGATAAGGACAACCTCCACCAGTGTTATCACCTCCAAATCCAATAACCCAAACTGGATTTCCATCAGTATCAATTTTTGCTAAAAGTGAATTATCATGTGCATTAATTTGGTTGTTTCCTGTCACGTTAATGGTTCCTGGATCACCTCTAACACCTAAATAATATGAACTCCAAAATGTACCAGTTATAAAAACATCACCTCCAGGAGTTACATGCATTCCTAATGCTCTATCATCACAACATCCTCCAGATTGATTTCCGCCAGGAATTGCCCATAACACATTGCCCAATGAATCCATCTTAAAAATAAAATTCTCTTTATTTGTACCTCCACTATTATTGTTTTTTAAAGTTATATTGCCAAATGTTGCTTCAGTATTATACCACCCACTACAATATACATAACCTAAAGAATCAACCCCAATACTAATACCTTTATCAGACTCAACTCCACCAAAAGATTTAACCCAGTCGGTAGTTTGTCCCAATGAAACTAAACTAAATAAAATACAAATAAATAAAAAAACTTTTTTCATTTTAATAAATTACATTTACCGATCCATACCTATTATACGTTTTATAATCTTTACCAACAACTTCAATCAAATAAGTATAAATCCCTTCAGGAACTTTGTTATTTTTATAGTAACCGTTCCAGTGTTTTTCAACATCATTACTTGAGTATACTTGAGTTCCAAATCTATTAAAAATTTGCAACTTATAGCTTAAAGTATTTAATACCTTGATAACAAATAGTTCATTATGTTCATCTGAATTAGGTGTAAATGAATTAGGAACATAAATATATGTTAAAGGAACGGTGCTTACCCTAACTGTATCTGAAATATCCTCACAACCATTATAATCTTCCACCCAAACATAATAATTTCCAGAATCAGAAACAACTAATGATGATTCTTGGCTAATTATATTGTCACTACCAATCTGGTACCATTCGTAAAAGTTAAAATCACCTACACTAAGCGTAGTAAAATCTCCAATATAAATTATGCTATCGTAACCATAAATTGTAGCTTGAGGCATATCAAAAAAATTAACTGTGACTGTTGGTTCACTTGGGTTTGCTAAACAACCATTCAAATCTATAGCAGAATCAATACGGTACTCACCTGATTCACTAATATCAACTTCAACTTGACTAGTAAAAATATTTTCTATTAAAAATGTTTCTTGCTCGTTGGAGTAATACAGGTCCCATGGAAGTAAACCATTAAAATTAAATGAAATCTTCACTGTATTACCATCATCGCATATTGAACCTCCACCATTAATATTAGCAATAGGATTTGCATCTTCTATTATAGTAATGGTATCCAAATGATAACAACCGGAGGTATCATAAACTTGTAAAGAATATTGTCCTTGATTCACCGAAATAATTGAATCTTGGGATATTAGCGAATCATTAAGCAGATCTTTCCAAAAATATTGGTATTGCTCGCTATTTAGATTACCTAAAATAGTAGGATTAAGATCAGTAAATGTATTACATGGAATTGAAAAGTCAATTCCTAAATCAAATTGAGGAGGAACATCACCAATCACATTAAAAGTATCTGATACAACTGGACAGCCAAAAGAACTTGCTTCTACCCAGTATGTACCTGGCCCTACAGTAACAAAAGAATCTGTTGCTATTACTACGTTGTTTGAATCAAACCATTGATAGCTAGCACCTACACCACCATTCGCACTTAATGTGATGTTTGCATTACAAGGAATATCTAAAATTGTTGAATCAATACCTAAATCATTTACAACATCTAAAATTGGAGATGAGAAACTACCTGCTTCTAACCAAACATAAGAATCTAACAACCCGTCTGTTCCATCTCCTATTGCTAATCTAATATGATATGTTTCATTACATTGAACTAATGCTTTGGCTGTAAAAATAGTAGTCAGTCCATCAGCAGAAGCAATTGTATCTAAAGACAATGAGTTATCAATAAAATATTGGTCATTTATTGGCGGAAATGTTCCATTATTACCATTATTAACTGATGAGATGGTAACAGGAAGTTCAGGAGAAGAGTTGGGAACAATAGCTAAATTAATTGCTCCATTTGCATAGGGACCATTAATTCCAGGCCCCGATAAAAAAAATCCAAAAACATCGTTGAATTGAGTATTTTCATATGCAAAATATTCCTCAGATCCAAAAACATATCTAAAACTAATTGAATCAGAAGTTGGAACAAAATCAAATTCTAAAATAGCAACATCGTTTACAGAACCAACTGTAAAAGTTTGGCCAATTAAAGGAGGGACTGAATTGGCTACAGTTAATAAATCAGGATCTGTAATTGCTGGAACTGGCATTGTTACACCTACACCTATGTTTACTGGATCAATTGAATATATATCTCCAGTGCTAAGAATAATACCACTATCTAAACCCAAAGAGGTGTTTTGAGCATTAAACCAGCCAATTTGTGCTGTAGCACCTTGAAATGTATGATTACTTGCAATAATACCTCCACCTAACAAAATATTATCAACAAGAGATGTCGGATCATTATAAGGTATATTATTATCAACCACAATTTGTCCTTTTGTGAAAATTGATGTAAAAAACATTAGTAAAAACAAGTAACGCATTATGCAAATTTAAAAAAAAGATACTAAATATGAACGTTACTGAATCTAGTTAGGTAGTTTGAGAACTGTACATTTTATAATACATTCCCTTTTGAGCAATTAATTCTGTATGCGTCCCTGACTCTGCTATTTTGCCATCATTTAAAAAAATAATTTTATCAGCATGTAAAATAGTTGACAGCCGATGGGCAATAATAATTGTTGTTCTATTTGTTGATATTCTTCTTAATGCATTTTGTAAAAGTTGTTCAGTTTTTGAATCAATTGAGGAAGTAGCTTCATCTAAAATTAAAATTTTTGAATTTCTAACATAAACTCTTAAAAAAGCAATTAGTTGTCGTTGACCAACTGAAAGATTAACACCTCTTTCACCAATTACATATTCATAAGCAGATGGTAAAGAATTTATAAATTCATGTAAACCAATTTCTTTTGCTCCATCTATTATCATTTGTTTACTAATATTATTATCGTACAAACCAACGTTATTAAATATTGACTCCGAAAATAAAAATACATCTTGATTTATTAATGAAATATTTTCTCTTAAGTTATTTAGGTCAATATCATAAATACTTTTATCATTTATTTTAACAAAACCAGATTTTATATCATAAAATCTATTAATAATATTAATCATTGAAGTTTTTCCCGCACCAGTTCTTCCTACAACTGCTAATGTTTCACCTCGATTAATATCGAAAGACAATCCTTTAAGAACAGGTTCATTTTTTTTGTATTCAAAATATACATTATTAAAACTAATTTTTGGAGATTTTAATATTTTTTTATCCCCACTATTTAACTCTAATTCACCTATATTATCTATAACATTAAATACTCGTTGAGAACCAACTATTCCCATTTGTAAAATATTAAATCTATCAGCTAGCTGTCTTATTGGTCTAAACATCATGTGGATTAACAATATAAATGCTGTTAACTCACCAATTGTAACATTCTCTCCATATGATATTAAAGTACCACCATACCAAACAATTAAAGCTATAGCTGAAGCTGAAAGAATTTCAACTATCGGAAAAAAAACAGCATAATAAAAAATCGATTTAATATGGGCATTTTGGTGAGCTTTATTAATTTCATAAAACTTATTGTATTCAGCATCTTCACGATTAAAAATCTGAACAATTTTCATGCCGACAATATGTTCTTGTACAAATGTATTTAATCTTGCTACTTCATCTCTTACATTTTCAAATGAAATTTTAATATTTTTTTTAAACCATGCGGTAGCAATAAGCAAAAAAGGTATTGTTAACAAAGTAATTAATGTTAATCTCCAGTCTGTATAGAACATAACTAAAACTACTATTATTAATCTTAAAAATTCTGCAATTATTACTAGAAGTCCTTGAGAGAAAATATCTGAAATTGTTTCAATATCTGAAATTGAACGTGTTACTAAAGTTCCAATTGGTGTGTTATCAAAATAACGCTTTTTCAAATTCAAAATATGCTTAAAAATTACCTCTCTAATATCTTTTATTACATTTTGTCCAATCCAAGTTGACAAGTACATATAAAAGAATTGCATACATCCTTCTAAAATTAACAAAACAAAGAGAATTATCATCATATTTAGCAATAATTCAGGCTTTGGAACTAAAATATAATTATCAACAGCATGAGAAATTAAATATGGTCGAATTGGGCCTAAAAAAGAAAGTGTAATAGCAAAAATAGCTGCAAAAATAAATCGGCTTTTATAAGGTTTTGCAAATAAAATTACTCTTTTAAGTAAATTTAAATCTAATATATCTTTACTTTTAGACATTAAATATTTTGTTTGAATATTCTATTTTGTGAAGAAAAAGCGCATATGAGGGAACAGTTTTTCCAGCTAAAGATCTATTTTTTTTAATCAATATGTTTCCCACCGAATCTGGGCTCATTTTTTTTTCGCCAACTTGCAAAAGTGTACCTACTATACTTCTTACCATATTCCATAAAAACCTATCTGCTCTTATCTCAAAAACTAATTTATTATCAAAATTGTGCCAATTAGCATACTCAACATTACAAAAGTTTGTGTGTGTTTGACTATGTTTTTTTGTAAATGATGTAAAATCATGCTTGCCAAGCAAAAATTTACATGATTGGCGCATTTTTTCGATGTCAAGTGATTTATGTATTAAAAAAGCATCTTCAATAAAAGAATTTTTTTGGTTTATAATAAAATATCGATAAGTTCTATTTTTTGCATCGAATCTACAATTAGCATCATTTGAAACTTTAATGATATTATGTATAGTTATATCATTAGGAAGAAATTGATTTAATCTAAAAATTAATTTATCAATTTCAAATGCTGTTTTAGTATCAAAATGAGCATACATTTGATTTGCATGAACACCAGCATCAGTTCTTCCAGCACCTGTAACAAATATTTCTTCTTTTAAAATTGTGGATAACGCTTTATTAATTACTGCTTGAATCGTTATGTTGTTAGGTTGAACTTGCCAACCGTGATAATTTGTGCCTCGATATGAAATTTCAATAAAAAAACGCATCTTCGCAAAGATAGTACGATAAGTTTGATTATGTACATCTGCAATAAAATAAATTAAAAAAAAATACGTTCACAATTTGATATTTTTTTAATCAAATTATAATTTTGCACGCATAAACTAATGAAATATGAATGATACATTAAAAACAGATATAAAAGAGCTAAATGAAAAAATTAATAAAGAGAGTGCAATTATTGACATGCTTACTCTTGAAGTAAATAAAGTAATTATTGGGCAAACGCACATGAGCGAAAGATTACTTGTTGCTTTATTATCCAACGGACATATTTTACTAGAGGGTGTTCCTGGTCTAGCTAAAACATTAGCAATAAGCACTTTAGCAAAAACAATAGATGCAAATTTCAGCAGACTACAATTTACACCAGACTTACTTCCTGCTGATATTATTGGTACACAAATTTACAGTCCAAAATCTGAAAAATTTACAATAAAAAAAGGTCCAATTTTTGCTAACTTTATTTTAGCTGATGAAATCAATCGTGCTCCTGCCAAAGTTCAATCCGCACTTTTAGAAGCCATGCAAGAGAGACAAGTAACTATTGGAGGTGAATCTTTCAACTTAGACGAACCTTTTTTAGTTATGGCAACTCAGAATCCAGTTGATCAAGAAGGGACATACCCTTTGCCTGAAGCGCAAATTGATAGATTCATGTTAAAAATAATAATTGATTACCCAACCAAAGATCAAGAGAAGATAATAATGAGAAATAACTTAGCTAAAGAATTTCCACAAGCTAACTCTGTTTTATCAACTGAAGCAATATTGAATGCCAGAAATATTGTAAAAGAAGTTTACATGGACGAAAAGATTGAACAATATATTATTGATATTGTATTTGCAACTAGAAATCCAGAGAAATTTGGTTTGGAAAAATTTCAGCATATGATTTCATTTGGATGTTCACCAAGAGCGAGTATTAATTTAGCCGCAGCTAGCAAAGCCTATGCATTTATTAAAAGAAGAGGATATGTAATTCCAGAAGATGTTCGTGCACTATGTCATGATGTATTAAGACATCGAATTGGCTTAACATATGAAGCTGAAGCTGAAAATATCACATCTGAGGATATTATTACTGAAATACTAAATACAGTTGAAATCCCATAATGAACGCTTCTGATTTACTTAAAAAAGTTAGACAAATTGAAATAAAAACAAGAGGTCTTTCGAATCACATTTTTGCAGGAGAATACAATACAGCATTCAAAGGAAAAGGAATGGCTTTTTCTGAAGTGAGAGATTATCAAAATGGAGATGATGTCAGACTAATTGACTGGAACGTAACTGCCCGCTATAACAGTCCTTTTGTTAAGGTTTTTGAAGAAGAAAGAGAGATGACCGTTATGTTAATAATTGATGTTTCAGGTTCTAATAACTTCGGATCAAATAAGAATTTTAAAAAAGAATTAGCTACAGAAATTGGAGCTGTTTTAGCTTTTTCTGCTATTAAAAATAATGATAAAGTTGGGGTAATTTTTTTCTCGGATATTATTGAAAAATTTATACCACCCAAAAAAGGAAAAAAACATATTTTAAGAATAATTAGAGAAATTATTTCCTTTATACCATCAAGCAAAAAAACTGATCTTTCTGTAGCATTAGAATATTTTAATTCTGTTATTAGTAGAAGAAGCATTTGTTTCATTTTATCAGACTTTATTAGCACTAGTTTTAAAAAACCTTTAAAAATAGCCAGAAGAAAACATGATGTTGTAGCTCTAAAACTAATTGACAAAAGAGAAGAAATAATACCAAATATTGGTTTAGTTCCAATTGAAGATGCTGAAAGTGGAAAAAAAATTATTATTGATACAAGTAGCAAATTTTTTATTAGCAAATTATCAGAAGAAAAGAATAAAAGAAATAATAAATTAAAAAGTTTAATGAATGAAAGCAGTGTAGACTTGATAAATTTATACACTGGAGAAGATTATGTAAAGCCGTTAATTAATTTTTTTAAAAAAAGAAGTAGTAAAAGATGAGAAACATATGCATCTTAATATTATTGTTAATTAATTCGAAAGCCTGGTCTCAAAAAATTTCAGTTGACACAAACATTATATTTGTTGGTCAACAAGTTGAAATAAAAATATCAAATAATATTAAAAATTCTGAATTTTGGCCAAATTTTAATGATACGCTTGTAAATGGATTGGAAATAGTTCAATCAGATTTTGACACTTTATCTGAAGAGATTATACAAAAAATTATAATTACCTCATGGGATTCTGGAAGTTATTATATACCACCAGTCAAATTTTCAGCAACAAGTAAATCCAATGCCCTTATTATCAATGTTTTATTACCTAATATTGATGCGAATTCGGAGCTAAAAGATATTAAAGGCCCATTAGATGATAATATTGGTTGGAGCGACATTTGGCCTTGGCTTGTACTAATATTAATAATATTACTATCAATTTTCACTTATAAAAAGTATTTTAATAAAAAGAAAAAAACTGTTGTCGTCAAAAAAAATATTCAAACTCCAGCACATATTTTAGCTCTAAATTCACTTAAAAAACTAGAAAATAAAAAGCTAATTGACAAAAAAGATATTAAAGAATATTATTCGTCAATCTCTGAAATTATTAGAAGATATATAGAGAATAGATTTAATTTTCCTGCATTAGAACTTACAACATATGAGATATTAAATATTATTACCGCTATTATTAAAAAAGAAGAATCTATTTCTTTAAAAAATATTTTAGAAATTTCTGATCTTGTGAAATTTGCAAAAAAAATACCTGATCAAATTGAAAATGTTAAAAATTTAAATTTAGCAACTGATTTTGTTAAAAAAACCAAAAAAGAAATAATAAATGAATAATTATACATTTGTAAATAGCGAATACATCTATTTGGCAATTATTCCTATATTAATCTTTTTCTGGTATTTTTTTAAGAACAAAGAAAATTTCGGAACAATAGTATACTCAGATATTAATTTAGTTAATTATAAAAAAACATTAAAACAAAAACTAATACACCTTCCTTTCATATTAAAGATTATTGCATCACTTTTACTTGTAATTGCACTTGCAAGGCCTCAATCCTCTATAAATTGGGAAGAAAGTTCAATTGAGGGTATTGATATTGTGTTAGCAATTGATATTTCAGGTAGTATGTTAGCTCAAGATTTAAAGCCAAACAGACTTGAAGCATCTAAAGATGTAGCGGTTCAATTTATAAATAAACGATCTAATGATAGAATAGGATTAGTTGTGTTTTCTGGAGAAAGTTTCACTCAATGTCCCCTCACAACAGATCATAATATTTTAATTAACCTATTTCAAGATGTTAATAGTGGTATGATTGAAGATGGAACCGCTATTGGAATGGGAATAGCAAACTCAATTAACAGATTAAAAAATTCAAAAGCAATCTCAAAGGTAATTATACTATTAACAGATGGAGTTAATAATAGCGGCTCAATTCCTCCACTTACAGCGGCAGAAATAGCAAAAAAATACAACATAAGAGTATACACTGTTGGAGTCGGTAGTGAAGGATTTGCTCCATACCCATTTCAAACACCATTTGGAATTCAATACCAAGACGTAGAAGTTAAAATTGATGAAAAAACACTTCAAGATGTAGCTACAATTACTGATGGAAAATATTTTAGAGCAACCAACAACACTACTTTAAAAAAAATATATGATGACATTGATAAGTTAGAAAAATCAAAAATTGAAGTTACTGAATTTCATAAAAGAAATGAAGAATATTTACTTTTTGCTATTTCATCATTAATTCTTTTAATCTCAGCATTTATTTTAGAAACTTTTTATTTTAAAAAAATTATCTGATGTTACAATACGGTCAAGGTGAATATTTATATCTATTATTATTAGTTCCTGTTCTAATTTTGTTAATGTATGTTATTAGTATTTGGAAAAAAAAGGCAATTCAAAAATTTGGAGACAATAAATTAATAGAAAAATTATCTCCGTCAATTTCAAAAACAAAAATTAAGATAAAAAATGTTCTTTTTATTTTTATTATAACCTCATTAGTAATTGGAATATCAAATCCTAAAATAGGTACAAAAATGGAGGAAGTTAAAAGAGAGGGAGTTGATCTTATGATAGCAATTGATTTATCTAACTCAATGTTAGCTGAAGATATTAAACCCAACAGACTAAAAAGGGCCAAACAAGCAATTTCGAAACTTGTAGATAATTTGAATGGTGATAGAATTGGTCTAATTGTTTTTGCTGGTGATGCATATGTACAGTTACCTATTACAACGGACTATTCCGCAGCAAAATTATTTTTATCTACAATTAATTCAGATATTATTCCAACTCAGGGCACCAATATTGGAAAGGCAATAAACTTGGCATTTTCCTCATTTGATAAAAAAAATGAACAAAATAAAGCTATAATTATTATTACTGATGGAGAAAGTCATGATCAAGAGGCCATTGAAATAGCCGCATCTGCCAAAGAAAAAAATATTATAATACACACTTTAGGTATGGGATTAGAAAAAGGAAGTCCAATTCCAATCTACAATAAATATGGAAATAATATTGGTTTTAGAAAAGATAACGAAGGAAATACTATAGTTAGTAAATTAAACGAAGATTTATTAAAAGAAATTGCATCGAGTGGAGGCGGATCGTATATTAGAGCTAATAATTCTAAAGCTGGTTTAGATGCACTGTTTACAGAGATTAATAAGATGGAAAAAAAAGAAATTGGCACAATGATTTTTACAAATTTTAAGGATAGATTTCAAATTTTTATTGCAATTGCATTTATTCTTTTAATTTTAAATTTATTTTTAAACAATAAAAAATTCAATTTACGTTTTTTAAAATGATTATCAGATTTTTAATTTTAATATTATGTTTAAATAATCTCTCATTATTTGCTCAAAGTAAAGAAAGATATTTAAGAAATGGTAATAAACTATACAGTGACAGCAGTTATAATGATGCAGAAATTGAATATCGAAAGTCTTTAGAAAAAGATCAAAATTATTTTAATGCATCTTTTAACTTAGCCGATGCTGTATACAAACAAAATCGTTTTGAAGAAGCATCCATGCTTTTTAATTCTTTAGTTGATAACACAAATGATAAAAATCAATTATCAAAATTATATCACAATTTAGGCAACTCACAATATAAAGAAAACAAATTTGAACAAGCAGTTGAATCTTTCAAAAGCTCTCTTAGATTAAATCCCGATGATGATGAAACAAGACATAATTTAATTGTAGCAAAAAATAAACTTCAAGAACAACAAAACAAAGAAGAAGAACAACAAAACAAAGAAGAACAGCAAAACAAAGAAGAACAGCAAAACAAAGAAGAACAGCAAAACAAAGAAGAACA
>NZWA01000025.1 GCA_002697505.1 Flavobacteriales bacterium
ATTTTGTTCTTTTAAAAACTTTCCAATACCAGAAATAGTTCCTCCTGTACCAACTCCAACAATAAAGTGAGTAATCTTTCCTTCTGTTTGCTCCCAAATTTCAGGTCCAGTAGTTTCATAATGAGCTAATCTGTTTGATAGATTATCATATTGATTTGGATAAAACGAATTAGGAATTTCATTGTTTAATCTTTTCGCAACAGAATAGTAAGATTCAGGATGATCAGGATCAACATTTGTCGGACAAACATAGATTTCCGCCCCCATTGCTTTAAGAATATCAATTTTTTCTTTTGATTGCTTATCTGAAATTGTGCAAATTAACTTATATCCTCTTTCAATACACACTAATGCTAGACCCATACCAGTATTGCCAGAAGTACCTTCTATAATAGTTGCTCCTTTAGAAATTATACCCTTCTTTTCAGCATCCTCAATCATTTTTAATGCCATTCGATCTTTTGTCGAATGACCAGGATTAAAGCTTTCAACTTTCGCTAAAACTAAAGCCTGAGTTTCGACAACATTGTTAAGCTTAACTAATGGAGTATCCCCTATAGTTTCAACAATATTTTCAAAATATTTCATAGTACAAATTTACCAATTTTACTCAAAACGAATGGAATCAATCAACTTCATATTTGTAATTATAGATGATGGAATAATCAATGCTAAATAACACATAACAATTGTACCAATATTTATTAGTAGCACACTAAAGAAATCATGATCAAATGGAATATGTTGCATGTAATATATAGACGAATCAAGTTTGAGAAACTGAAACTTTTTTTGTAAAAAAGCCAAAATAAAGGCTAATAAATTTCCAAAAATTATTCCTACAGTAGCTATTTTTATTGACTGATATAAAAATATTTTTCGAACATTCCAATTTGATAAACCCATGGACTTTAAAACACCAACTAGCTGAACCTTCTCAAGAATTATAATAATTAAAACTGTAATCATATTTACTAAAGCTACTATGACCATTAATATAATTATTAAAAAAACATTCATATTTTGTAGTTCTAGCCAATCAAAAAGTTCAGGAAATCTTTCCTTAATGCTTTCAGATTTTAAATTATAATCTGTTTTATCATATACAAATTCAGCAACTTCATCCAGTTGTCTAAAATCATTAATTTTTATCTCAAGACCACCAACTTGTGAAGATTGCCAACTATTTAGTTTTTGTATTTGCATTATATCTGCAATAACAAATAAGTCATCAAAATCCGAAAACGCAGTACTGAAAACTCCATGAATTATAAATTTTCTTACTCTAGGTGGGTCTTGTGCAAAATACATAAAAACAGGATCTCCTAAAGATAAATTTAAATTTTTAGCTACCTTCTCAGAGATAATAATTTTATTACTAGAA
Organism: Flavobacteriales bacterium; assembly: GCA_002697505.1. Taxonomy (GTDB): domain Bacteria; phylum Bacteroidota; class Bacteroidia; order Flavobacteriales; family BACL11. The sequence continues at coordinate 1,385 of NZWA01000025.1, forward strand.
ACGCTATCCGAAAGAGTCAAAGTATTACCGTTTATCATATTTTTATTAAAAAAATCCCAGTTGTAGTTTGAAGACACCCCCTTTAAAACTACACCTAAAATTTCATTTTCATTTTTTAAAACACCAGCCTTTGTTGCAAATGAACTTACATTTACAATATTTTCATTGCTTTGAAGCTCAGCAATTAAAGATTTATTTTTTTTTATCGGAACACTTTCATATGAATTATTATTAACAAAACTAGTTATAACTATATCTCCAGCAAAGCCAATAATTTTTTCAGTGATTTGATTTTTAAAACCTTTAGTAATCATAATTGATAACAGCATTACAGTGACCGAAAGTGTAACGGCTAAAGTTCCAATTAATAAAATAGGTTTTGTATAACGATTATTTCCTTTCTTTGTAAAAAACAATCGATTAGAAATATATAAGGATAAGTTCATAATGACTACAAACATAAAACAAATAATTATTATTTTTTTAATGACACTATATTGTGATATTAATGCTAATAATATTATACCTGCTTCACATAGAATTAACTCATATATTCATTTTATTAAAAATAAAAATGTTGCCATAATTAGCAATCAAACCTCAGTGATACACAATACACACATTGTAGACACATTGATTCAATTAAATATTAATGTCAAAAAAGTGTTTGCTCCTGAACATGGTTTTAGAGGGGAAAAAGACGCTGGAGAAATAATTAATGATAATTTTGACAAAAAAACAGGATTACCTATAATTTCTCTTTATGGTAAAAATAAAAAACCTACAAAATTTCAATTAGAAAATATTGATGTAATTTTATTTGACATTCAAGACGTGGGTGTAAGGTTTTATACTTATTTATCAACTCTTCATTATGTTATGGAAGCAGCTGCTGAAAATAATATCCCTGTTGTAGTTTTAGATAGACCAAACCCTAATAATCATTATATTGATGGGCCAGTATTAAAAAAGGAGTTTTCTTCATTTGTTGGCCTTCATCCTGTACCAATAGTGTATGCTATGACTATTGGTGAATATGCAAAAATGATAAATGGCGAAAATTGGATTAAAAAAAAATGTGATTTAACTGTTATAAAAATGAAAGATTACAACAGAGAACAAGAGTACCAACTTCCAATAAAACCATCCCCTAATTTACCAAATACAAAATCAATCAATTTATATCCAAGTCTGTGTTTATTTGAAGGAACAAATGTAAGTATTGGAAGAGGAACAGATACTCCTTTTCAGCAATTTGGCTCTCCTTTTTTAAAAGGCAATTATAATTTTATTCCAAAAAGCAAAAATGGAAGCAAAAACCCTAAACATAAAGGTTTAAAGTGTTACGGAACAAATTTGCAATATTTAGACATTCATTTAAATTCTATCAATCTAAATTGGTTAATAAATTGTTACAACGAAACTACAAACAAGGAAAAATTTTTTAATAGTTTTTTTGATAAGTTAGCAGGAACAAACCGACTTAGAAATGATATAATTAGCGGAAAAAATGAAAGCGAAATAAAAAAAAGTTGGCAAAAAGATTTGAAAAGTTTTTTGCAAATAAGAGAAAAGTATCTGATATATAGGTGACAAAAATTAATTAACTCGTCCTGGATAGCTAGCTAATGCAGCTTTAAGACAGCTAGTAGCTTTTATTAGTGACTCTTGATTTAAAACATATGCTATTCTTACTTGGTTATGACCAGTATCATTGGTAGAATAAAAACCTGCAGCTGGTGCAATCATTATTGTTTCTCCATTTAAATCAAACTCTTCGAGTACCCATTGTGCAAAATTATCAGCATTGTCTATAGGTAATTGAGCTATTACATAAAATGCACCTTTAGGAATAGGACAAATAACACCGTCAATTTTATTTAATTCATTTATTAAAACATCTCTTCTTTCTTCATATTCTTTAATAACTTCATTAAAATAACTACTTGGTGTATTTAAAGCAGCTTCTGCAGCAATCTGACCAAATGTTGGAGGTGATAGTCTTGCTTGAGCAAATTTTAATGCGGTATCAATAACTTGCATATTTTTTGAAACTATACATCCAATTCTAATACCGCACATACTGTACCTTTTTGAAGTTGAATCAATAACAACTGCATTATCCTCTAAACCATCAATACTTAGCACAGAAATATGTTTGTTCCCATCATAAATAAACTCCCTATATACTTCATCTGAGAATAAAAATAAATTATGCTTAACAACAATTTCTTTTAACCTTTGCAGTTCTTCTTTTGAATATAAATATCCAGTTGGATTTCCTGGGTTGCAAATAAGTATTGCTTTTGTATTTTCATTAATCAAAGTCTCAAACTCATCTATTTCAGGTAAAGAAAAGCCTGAGTTAATAGAGGTTTTAATTGGTTTAACCTTCACGCCAGCTGAAATTGAGAAACCATTATAATTTGCATAAAATGGTTCTGGAACTATAATTTCATCATCTGGATCGAGACATGAATTTAAAGCAAAAAGAAGCGCTTCAGAACCTCCAGTAGTTACTAACAAATTATTATAATTGATATCAATTCCTAATTCGTTATAATATCTAGCCAAACCTTTCCTATAACTTTCAAAACCAGCTGAATGTGAATACTCTATTACTTGTTGTGAAAAACTACTTATTGCATCAAGTGCAACTTTTGGTGAATGAATATCAGGCTGACCTATATTTAAGTGATATACTTTTTTACCTGCTTTTTTAGCTTTTTCAGCAAATGGTACTAGTTTTCTAATTGGTGAGGAAGGCATATCAATACCTTTTTTGGAAACTGTTGGCATATTTTAAATTTAAATATAATTAACCAAAGAATAAAAAGTAAATTTGAAATTACTATATAATTGCTATTTTTCTAAAGGTGCACCTGAATTATCTTTTTCAGGAAATGAAGCGTCTTTTGGTGGAGGATTTACTTCGCCTTTAATAGTAAGAATAACAGGTCTTTTGCTAGCGTTTGTTGTAAGTGTAATAGTTTTAGTAAACTTGCCAACTCTATTTGTTGCATATTTTACTTTTATTTTTTCAGTAACCCCTGGTGCAATAGGCTCTCTAGGCCAAGTAGGTACAGTACAACCACATGAACCTTTCGCATTTTTAATAACTAACGGTTCAGAACCATTATTTGTAAAAACAAACTCTCTATTACCATCAGAATTATGATCAATAACGCCATAATCAACTACTTTGGATTCAAAATCGATAGTTGCATCAACAATTTCTTTTTTATCATCAGATTTTGATTTTACATCATTGTTGTCAGACTTTTTTTCAATTTTTATATCTTTTTTTTCATTTCCTCCGAAGATATTTTGAGCATTCGCTGTATGTAAAAAAGCGCACAAGAAGAATAGTATAAAATAATTTTTCATTTTATTATATTGTTTTTATTTTAACGACAAAACTACTAAAATATTTTCTGACAGCAAACAAAATAATTATATGATATAGATTTTGTAAACTTGCAAATAAATATAATATAAGTTTGAAAGAGATTCCAAAAAAATATAATCCTCAAGAAGTAGAAGAAAAATGGTATGATCACTGGATGAAAAAAAAATATTTTTTTTCTTCTCCTGATGAGAGAAAAAGCTATACAATTGTAATACCACCACCAAACGTAACTGGAGTACTGCATATGGGGCACATGCTTAACAATACTCTTCAAGATGTTATGGTTAGAAAAGCAAGAATGGAAGGTTTCAATTGTTGTTGGGTACCTGGAACTGACCATGCTTCTATTGCAACAGAAGCAAAAGTGGTTGATAAACTAATGAAAAATGGAATTGATAAAAAAGATTTAAGCAGAAAAGAATTTTTAGATCATGCATGGGAATGGAAAGAAAAGCATGGTGGAATTATTCTGGAACAGTTAAAGAAACTAGGTGCATCTTGTGATTGGAACAGAACAAAATTTACAATGGATGATGAACTAAGTGAATCTGTAATAGATGTATTTATAGACTTATTTAACAAAGATTTAATTTATAGAGGTGTTAGAATGGTAAACTGGGATCCTGAAGCACAAACTGCTGTTTCAGATGAAGAAGTTATTCACAAAGAGGTCCAATCCAAATTATTCTATATAAAATATAAATTAAAAAATAGTACTGAAATTATTGAAATTGCAACAACTAGACCTGAAACTATACTTGGGGATTCAGCAATATGTGTAAATCCAAATGATGAAAGATACAAACATTTAAAAAATCAATATGCATTAGTTCCATTAATTAACAGAGAAATACCAATAATATTTGATGATTATGTGGATATGGAATTTGGATCGGGAGCTCTTAAAATAACACCTGCACATGATGTTAACGATTATAAAATCGGCATAAAACATAATCTAGAAATCATAGATATTTTAAATGATGATGGAAGTTTAAATGAAAATGCAATTCTATTTACAAATAAAGACAGGTTTGAGGTAAGAAAGTTAATAGAAATAAAATTAAAAGAAAATAACTCTTTAAGTAAGGTTGAAAATCATTTAAACAGCATTGGTTTCTCAGAAAGAACAAATTCTGTCATAGAACCAAAGCTTTCTATGCAGTGGTTTTGTAAAATGAAAGAATTTTCTAAACCAGCACTTGATAATGTACTAAATGACAATATAAAATTTCATCCAAAAAAATTTAAAAACACTTACAAACATTGGCTAGAAAATATAAAAGACTGGTGTGTCTCAAGACAACTTTGGTGGGGACAACAAATTCCAGCATACTACTATGATGGGAATAAATTTGTTGTTGCAAAAAACAAAGAAGAGGCACTTATTTTGGCTCGAAAGAAAAATCCAAAAATTAATTTAAATGATCTAAAACAAGATGTAGATGTTTTAGACACATGGTTTTCCTCATGGCTTTGGCCAATATCAGTTTTTGATGGAATAAGAAATCCAAATAATAAAGAAATTAATTATTATTATCCAACAAATGATTTAGTTACAGCTCCAGAAATTTTATTTTTTTGGGTTGCAAGAATGATTATGGCAGGCTATGAGTATAAAAATGATATGCCATTTAAAAACGTATATTTAACTGGAATTGTTAGAGACAAATTAGGAAGAAAAATGAGCAAATCTCTTGGTAATTCTCCAGATCCTATTGCTTTGATTGATAAATATGGCGCAGATGGTGTTAGAGTAGGTATGTTATTATGTTCACCTGCAGGAAACGATCTGCCTTTCAACGAAAATTTATGTGAACAGGGAAGAAATTTTTCAAATAAAATTTGGAATGCTTTTAGGCTTATCAAAAGTTGGAAAGTTGAAGAAATTGAACAGGCCAAATCATCTAAAATGGCAATACTATGGTTTGAAAATAAACTAAATAAAGAACTAGAAGAAATAAATAAATCATTTAAAACTTATCGAATTTCGGAAGCTCTAATGACTACATACAAGTTAATTTGGGATGATTTTTGTTCTATTTATTTAGAAATAATCAAACCTTCTTATGGATTACCAATTGACAAAAAATCTTACGACCATACTGTTGATTTTTTAGAAAAGTTGTTAAAATCACTTCATCCATTTTCTCCTTTTATAACTGAAGAAATATGGCATCTTATTAAAGATAGGAACGATGATATCATAATTTCAGACTGGCCAAAAACTAAAAATTATGATGAAAATTTAATTCAACAGTTTTCTATAGCTCTAGAAGTTGTTTCGTGCATAAGAAATTTTAGAAAAGAAAAAAATATTCAATTTAAACAAAAAATATCTTTATTAGTTAAACAAAAAGTTAAAATAAAAAATATTTTTTATTCAGTAATTTGCAAATTAGCTAATATAGATGAAATTTCAGATGCAGAAAATAATACAAGTCCATCTTATTCATTTATGATTGGATCTGATGAATATTTTATTCCTTATAATGACTCAATCGATATAGCAGCAGAAATAAAGAAAATTGAAAAAGAAATAGAATACATACAAGGATTTATTAAAATTGTTAATAATAAATTATCAAATCAAAACTTTATTAAAAAAGCACCAAAAAATTTAGTTGAGTCAGAAAAAAATAAACTTATGGATGGAAATATTAAATTAGAAATTTTAACCAATAAATTAAAAAATCTAAAATAATATTTACCACATATTAGTTTTTATTTTTTTACCACCATCGCATTTTTTTGAAGTAGAGCACGACACTAAAAAAAAACTTGATAGGAAAATAAGAATCAATACTTTTTTCATTTCTTTATTATTTGTTTTGTGTATATACTTCCATCTAATTCCAAACTTACAAAATATATACCACTTCTAAAGCTATTTAAATTAACCTCTTGGATGTTTTTACCAAAGTTGGCATTTATTTTTTCTTTCTTAAATAATAACTTTCCATTTTCATTAAAAATTAACAAATTATATAAGCAGCTTTTTTGTAAATTAAAAGTAATATTTATATTTTCTGAAGTTGGATTTGGATATAAATTAATATTTAATTTATCATGAAAATCATTAGTAGATGATAATATATCATTTGCAGAATTTATGTTTGTTTGATATATTCCATTACCATGCGTTGCAACAACAAGCAAACCATCGTTCTGCCTGTAGGTTAAATATTCAACAACTACAGAACCAATCGTATTACTTGCAATTTGCTTCCAGATTGTGTTTTCTCCATCCAATTTAGAGGTTCCAAAAAGACCAACAGATGTTCCAACAAGATATAAAGTATCATTTGCAAGAGGAATGATTTCTGCTGTTCTACAAGATGGTCCATTTCCTGAACCACTTGCATTTTGCTCTAAATTACCTGCAATTTTCGTCCAATTTTGACCACCATCTAAACTATGAAATAATGAGTAAACAGAATAATTTGAATATACTACTATAATTTCTTCTGCATTGTCAGGGTTAATAGCTATATCATAACAGTATGAATTCATTCCTGTTAGAATGTTTGGGAGTTTAACTATTGAAGGGTCACCAACATTAGCGTTATCAATTCTATAAATATATTTATTTTGGGTACCCAAGTAAACAATGTTTGGAGGATTTTTAGAAGTTTCAATTACAGAAATTTTATAATTAGGATTTAATAGTGAATCGCTAAAAATTTCCCAGCCTAAATCTGATTTTGCATGAGAATTATTATATGGTATATTGGAAATTGAATTATTTCTCCAAAGTTTATTTTTAGCAGCTAAATAAATAATATCTGAATTTTTATCCATAGCCATTGGATTTATAAACATATAATCATTACTATCAATTGATAATGGATCCATTCTGTTAAAAGCTAATCTGTTTGCATTAGTATCTAATTTCATTTTATACATAACACCTCTTTGAATTGTTAAATAAAAATCTTCTTCATTGTTTGCAATACCACCAAAAGCACCATCACCATTAAACGGCATTGACCATGAAGAAGTAATATTATCATTAAATGTTATAAAATTCCCATTATCCTGAAAACCTCCATGCATAACTTGAGAATTTGGATTTCTACTAATTGTTACGGCATATAATTGTGATGTGTAATATCCATTATTTAGTGATTCCCACTTAACTGTATCTTTAAAGGTATCAAATGATTTGTATACCCCACCGTCTGTTGCAGATAAAATTACTTTATTGTCGGATGGTAAAAAAAGTAAATCATGTTGATCGTGATGATGATTTTCATATACTCCCCAATTTCCATCTCCTTCACTAGAACCAACTCTATAACCTCCTATAATTGATGTGTTATTTGGAGTTGTAAAACCATCTGTAGATCTCCATAGATTTGTACCACCGATATAAACTAAAGCTGGATCACTTGGGTGAACCTTAACCATTAAATCATAACCTCCTTGAGCATTAAAATTATCAAAACTAGTGTTCTGATTTGCTGGAATATTTAAAGATAAATCAATCCAACTGTTTGAACTAGCATTGTATTTCCACAAAGATGTCCAAGTTACTCCATTAAAAAAAACATCTGTTCTTTGACCATAATTGTCTGTTTCTGCAGCTAGAAAATAAACTTCATCTTCATTTGAAGGGTTAATTCCTATTGCAATTCTTCCATATACTGGGGTGAATAAAGAATCTGTTATATTTTGCCAATTTTTTCCATCA
>NZWA01000026.1 GCA_002697505.1 Flavobacteriales bacterium
AGATTTGATTACTATTCTTATGTTTATAGTTTTCCTACTTCTGGAAATTGGGAATCAGTTTCAGTTGACCTTACGTCAATGTACCCTTCATTTAGAGGACAAAGATTGAACTTCAGTAATTTTTCAGCTAAACAAATACAGCAAATTTCAATTTTAATTGCTAATGATAAAGAAGAAGAATTCAATTTAATTATAGACGAGATTTGTATTCAATAATTTTAAAATTTAATTTATGTTTGGAATATTTAAAAAAAAATCAGAAAAAGAAAAATTGCTAGTAAAATATCAACAACTAAAAGAAAAGGCATTTAAAATGTCTAAAATTAATAGGAAAGAGAGTGATAGGTTAGAAGCTGAAGCCCAAAAAATTTTAGATATCTTGGAAAAAACTAAAATCTAATAATATACTTTGAAAAATTTTAAAAATATCTTATCTAAAGATCAAATTGATAGGATTATTGAAATGGCTTGGGAAGATAGAACTCCTTTCAACGCTATTCAAAAACAATTTGGTATTAATGAAAAAAATGTTAAATACATTCTTAGGTCCTCATTAAAAACAAAAACATATTTAATATGGAGGAAAAGAGTAGTTGGTAGAAAAACAAAACATTCACAGACAAGCAATTGTAATAGATTTAAATCTAAGAATCAAACTAATCATTAATTTTTATATATTGCGAAAAAAAAACATGAAATACTTACCAATTTTTATCTCCTTATTATTTTTTAGTTGTACATCAGTTCACAAAACTGTTAAGCAACCAATGTCACATGTAGAATTAAACAGAAGCGATTTTGATTTAACTGAGCAAGAAACAGCTGAAGCAACTTCAGTTAAAATCTTAAATATTGATTTTGCTAGATTATTTACAAATAAAACTGGTTTTGTTGATGAAATGAATAACGGTGTCATTAGTGCAACTAGTATACCTGTTGTTGGTCAATACCTTGCGGATCGTACTACAAGCTATGCATTTTACAATCTAATGGATAATAATCCTGGAACAGATTTTATTTTTTATCCACAAACTGAAAAGAAAGTAATATGTCCAGTTTTAGGTATTTGTTTAATTAATTCAATTACGACAGTTAGAGTTACTTCAAGATTGGGGACATTTAAGTAGTAGATATTTTCTTTATTTGAATATTTAAACAAATATTTTTTCATTATTTGTTTTTTTCTTTAGTTGTTTAACTAGATCAAATACACTATTTTTGCAATTCATATTTAATCAAATATTTTATGAAAGATTATACAAGAATTGTTATACGATTTTCATTTATTTTTTTATTCACTTTTTTGTTTGTTAAATTAATTTCTAGTTTTAAACAAGAAAGTTCTATAAATAAACTAACAAAGTCTATTAAGCTAGTCAATCAAAAAATCGTAGCTTTAGAAGATAATGAAATGCGTGTTCCTGTATATGGAAAGTTGCAATCAGTGAATCAAAACAATATTGTTTGTGAAGTTAATGGGATTTTTATTGGAAATAATTTTAAAAGTGGTATAAGTTTTTTGAAGGGAGATACACTTGGTTATGTTAATTATGATGAGTTTAAAAACAATTTAAATAGTCAAAAAAGTATTTTACTAAATCAAGTGTCAAAATTGGTATCTGAAATTAAATTTGATTATCCTGATGATTATTCTAAATGGTATAATTTTATGAAAAAAATTAACTTTAAGTCAAATTTGCCTGATATACCAACAATTAGTAATGAAAAATTAAAAAACTTCTTAACAGGCAAAAATTTTTACTCATCATATTTTACAGTTAAATCAATAGAAGATAGGATATCAAAACATGTTTTCATAGCTAATTTTGATGGAGTTTTAAGTAGTGTAAGTATCAAAAGTGGTACTGCAGTAGTGTTTGGACAAAAAATAGGTGTTTTTTATCAGCCTAAATATTTGGAATTTGAATCAAGTGTAAGTTTAGAAAATGCATTATTGATTAAACCTAAAATGAAAGTTTTTATCAAATCAGATGAGTTGGTTGATAATGATTTTGGGTATGTTTCTAGGGTTAATAAAACTTTAAATTCTAACTCTCAAGACATGAGTGTTTTCATAGAGGTTGATGGAGATAAATTTTTTAATGGAATGTTTGTCGATGGCTATATTATAATTGGATCTATTGAGAATTCCATGTTAATTGATCGAAGTTTATTAGTTGGCAGCCATCTATATTTAATAGTAGATGATAAATTAGTTAAAAAGAAAGTCGAAATTCTGCAAATTATTGAAAACAATGCTATTATAAAGGGTTTAAAAAATAACGATGTAATGCTTGCAGAGTCAGTCAAAGATTCTTATGAAGGTATGCCTGTAAGAATAAAATAATAATGAAAAGTTTCATTAAATATTTCATAAAGTATCCTGTTGCAGCTAATGTAATAATGCTTCTTATTATTGTTTTTGGATGTATGGGTTTATTTAATTTAAGAAAAACTTTTTTTCCAGAAAGAACATCAAAGATTATAACTATTCAAACAGTAAATCCTGGTGCATCACCTTTGGAAATGGAGCAAATGGTGACTCTTAAAATTGAAGATAATATTGATGGTATAACTGGAGTGAAAAGAGTAACGTCTAAGTCTACAGAAAACACAAGTAATGTAATTGTAGAAATAGAAAATAATGCAGATAATCAGGTTGTATTGCAAGATATTAAAAACTCTGTTGATAGAATTAATTCATTTCCAGCTAATATGGAATCTCCTTCAATAAATTTAATGGAGAATTTAAATCCTGCTATTTCATTTGCAATTAGTGGAGATGTAAGTTTACTACAATTAAAAAATACTTCTGAAAAGATTGAGGATGATTTAAAAGAAATGAATGGAATATCCAAAGTTAGTCTTTCTGGTTTTGTAAATAGAGAAATTGAGATAAGTGTTAGAGATAATGACGTAAAAAAATATAATATTACTTTAAATGAAATTAATAATGCTATAAAGTCAGAAAATATTGATATTACTGCAGGAAAAATTAAAACTAGTTCTGAAAATTTTCAGATTAGAAGTAACAATAAAAGATATTCATCTTTAGAAATAGCAGAAATAGTTATTAAAAATGATAATAATAAAATAGTTAGAATTAAGGACGTAGCTGATGTTAAAATTATTTGGCAAGATATTCCCAATAAAAAATTCTTCAATGATACTTCTTGTGTAGTTATAAAAGTTTTTAATACTAACAGTGAAGATATCAGTATAGTTGCTAGCTTAACTAGAGAGTATATTGATAGTTTTAATATGATGAGTCCTGATGTTAAAGCAAGTATTATTCAAGATGATTCTGTAATTATTGAGCAAAGAATTTCTCTATTAACTAAAAATGGAATTATTGGATTTATTTTAGTCATGATCATTTTGACTTTGTTTTTACATCCAAGTTTAGCTGGATGGGTAGCTGTTGCAATACCAATATCATTTGCTGGTATGTTTATATTAGCATCTTTCTATGGTATAACGTTAAATGTTATATCCTTGTTTGGTATGATCATTGTAATTGGTATATTAGTTGATGATGGAATTGTAATTGCTGAAAATATATATCAAAGATTTGAGAAAGGTGAAGGTCCATTTAAAGCTGCTATAAATGGTACATTAGAAGTTTTACCTGCTGTAACTTCAGCTATACTTACAACTATAGTTGCTTTTTCATTATTTTTTATGCTTGATGGAATGCTGGGTGATTTTTTCCCTGAAATGGGTTTTGTTGTTATAGGTACATTACTTTTTTCATTAATTGAAGGGATAATTATATTGCCATCGCATATAGCACACTCCAGGGCACTTAAAGGTCAAAAGCCAAATAAATATGTTGAAGTAACAATTAATAAGACCACATTATTTTTAGATAATCTTAAAAATAAATATTATTTACCGTTTTTAAAGTATAGTATCAAAAATCCTGTTACAGTTATTCTAGTGTTTATAAGTTCACTAGTTATTACAATTAGCGCTTTAAGTGCTGGATTAATAAAATCAACTGTTTTTCCAAATATTGAAGGAGATAATATTTTAATAAATTTAAAATTTCAAGCAGGATCAAGTGAAGAAAAGACAAAAAAATGGGTTAATATTATTGAAAAAAAAATAATCGATAAAAATAAAGAGATTAGTAGCAAATACAACAAAGGTATATCACTTATTAAAGATATTGAAAAGACTATTGGAAATATTCAAGCAGCTGATCAATGGACACCATCAACTTCACAAAGTACTGAAAAAGGATCATTGAATATAATTATAGTACCATCTGAAGAAAGATCCATCGGAACATCTGAAATAGCAAATTATTTTAAAGAGGCTGTTGGTGAAATACCAACTTCAGAATCACTTACTTTTGATATTGCATCACCATTTGGAAAAGCAATTAGTATTGCTCTTTTTTCTGATGATAATGATGAATTGTTTGATGCAATTAATATATTAAAACAATATATGCAGAATTTAAATGTATTGAAAAATATTGTTAGTAGTGATCAGAAGGGATTAAAGGAAATTAAGTTAACACTTAAATCAAAAGCTTATCAGCTAAATTTATCGTCTTTAGAAATATTAAGTAAGATTAGAAGTAGTTTTTATGGATTTGAATCTCAGAGACTACAATTAGGAACTGATGAAGTTAAACTATGGATTAGATATGATAATCGTGATAGAAATTCCATTTATGATTTAGAAAATATGAGAATTATTCACCTTGATAAAAGTTACAGACTTGGAGATTTAGTTAATTTGAATATTGAAAGAGATTTAATAAGTATAGATCATTTAAATGGTAAGAGATCAGTTCAAATCGATGCAGATTTATTAAATCCAAAGATTGATAATCCAATTTCTATAACAGGCAATATTGAAGAGTTTATTTTTTCTGAAATTAAAACTGTTTATCCCTCAATCAAACACTCTGTTGAAGGTCAAATTAGATCCCAACAGGAAACAGGTGGTTCTGTTAAAAAATCAGGCCCTATAGTTTTAATTTTAATGTTGACAATTATTTTATTTACCTTTAGAAGTATATTACAAACGTTTGCAGTATTTACATTAATACCATTTGGTTTTATTGGAGTAGGATGGGGACACTTTATTCATGATTTTCAGCTTTCTATGTTTTCCTGGTTTGGAATGATTGCTTTAATTGGAATACTTGTTAATGATGCTCTTGTTTTTATTAGTAAATTTAATAAAAATTTAAAGTCTGGAGTAAAGTTTGAAGATGCACTGATTGAAACTGGATCATCAAGATTTCGTCCAATTATTTTAACTTCATTAACTACCATTGTAGGATTGGCACCATTAATATTTGAAAAGGAATTACAAGCTCAATTTTTGATTCCTATGGCTATTGCTATTGCATATGGTCTAGTTTTAGCAACTTTTTTAACTCTTATTTTTCTTCCAGCACAATTAAAAATTATAAATAAAATTCGTTTTTATAGAGAATGGATTTTTACTGGAAATAAGTTAAATAATGAACAAAGAGAGCCTGCTGTTAAAGAAATAAAATATGAAACTATTTAGTGTTATGAAATATTATCTTTTTTTAGTTTTCTTATTTCCTCTATCTATTTATTGTCAAGATATTTTAAACTTAAATACTGCATTAGAAATAGCACTAAAAGAAAATATTGATATCAAGATTAAAATAAACAAAGAAAAGCAAGCTAAAAATTTAAATAACATTGGTTCTTCGGGTCTATTGCCTAAAATAAATATTAATGCCGCCGCCGGAGCTAACAGAGGTGAAAGTAGTTTAGAATTTGCAACAGATGATTTTCCATCAATTAGTGATGTTGAATCTGAATCATCAAATATAAATTCTGGAGTTGAGGTACAATACAATATTTTTAATGGATTAGCATCAATTTATAATTATCAGACGAATAAGAAACTAAATGAACTCCAAACGTTAGAAACTAAAATTGAGATAGAAAATGTGATTTTGAAATTATCAAAAGAGTTTTATGATGTTTTTTATCTGCAGGAACAAAAAGATATATTACAAGAACTAATATCAATTTCATCTAAAAGATTTGAAAAAATAAAAATACAACATGAATTTGGAAATGTGTCAAAACTTGACTTATTGGATGCGGAACTAGATCTTTACAATGATAGTATTGATTTTAAAAGATTAATAGTTCAATTAAATAGTTCTAAAGGCTCGCTAAATCAGACATTAAACAGAGATATTAGTTTAGATTTTTTAGTTGAAGTTGATGAAATATTTTTTAGAGAAATTAAAATTAACGATTTACTAGTAAAAGTTAAACAAAACAAATTAGTGTTAGCACAAATGTACAGGCTAGAAATTGCTAAAAAAAGTAAAAAAATTAATACTAGTTCTTTTTTTCCTAAAGTAGGAGTAAGTGCTCAGTATGGATATACTCACAATGAAAGTAACACCAGTTTAATACTAAATCAATCTAACCTTGGATTTACTGGAAATTTAAATTTCACATGGCCAATTTTTGATGGTTTTTCAAAAAGAAAGGCTTTTCAAAATGCAAAAATTGAAGTTGAAAATAATAAGTTAAGATTAGAGGCAGTACAACAAGAAGTTATAAAAGAACTTTATAATTTATATTACAAATACAAGAATAACCTTGAGCTAATAGATATTGAAGAGAAAAATGTAAATACTGCAAAAAAATATTTTGATAGGGCAAGTAATCAGTATTTTGAAGGCTTTATCGATCGTAATGAATTTAGATTAGCCCAATTAGAATTTTCAAAGACTAAAACTAAATTAAATCAAACTATTTTTGATACAAAAATACTAGAGCTAAATTTATTTTGTTTGTCAGGAGATATAATAGAAGTAATTAAGTAATTAGTAAGCCAATTTATTTAGTACGTAGTTCCAGTGCTTAAAAAATGATGAGAAACTATGTTCAGGCTTTAAAATCCAATCTCTATTATCTTTTGTACCTATGTAGTTATAGTTTAATGGATGTTCTTTAAAGTATACATCGGAACCTTTTATTGGTAAATCGGAAAATTCTCCAACGAATATTTTTATATTTTTAATGTTCTTAGATAAATCAAGCATAAATTTCATTGAATTGTCTCCTATAGGATATTTGTTAAAAATACTTGGCTCAATTAATAAAATTCTATTTGCATCCAATTCTTGACGCCATTTCGTGTCTAAATTGTAATAATTATAAATACAAATAGGTTTTTCATTTTGATTTGTAAATATATCAGACTTTGGATAATTTACTTTTAGATTAAAGTTTGCTTCTTCATCAAAAATCCCTTCACATTTATAGTTAATTAGTTCATCGTAGCTTTTATCTAAGATTGTATTTTTTTGATTACTATTTGTAAATCTATTAATATTTTCTTGGTTAGCGTAATATTTTTTGCTACTGTTGGAGCCACATACCCACTGCCAGCTTAGTGCATTAGATCCCCAATCTGCATCCAAAAGATGGTAATACATCCATTTAGCTGGTTTTTTCCAATGATATTTTCCAATGTTAGTTACTAGGCTTGCAACATACATTCTTAAATGATTGTGCATGTATCCAGTGTTATATAATAACTTTATTGAATTGTCAATTGCATTTATTCCGGTATCAAAATCATTGACTTTTTTAGGTATACCAATATTCTTATAATCTTTTTGTTTCGTTCTTAAATCCTCATTTATATTTTTATCAATCCATGTCATTTGCCAAAATTCTCTCCATACTAATTCTTGAACAAATTTTTGCATTGATTTTAAGGAATAGCCTTTTTTAAGTAAAAAATCAAATACAGATTTTGTTGATATTATCCCTCTTGAAATATAAGGGGATAATTTAGTGACAGATCCATTAATAAAATTTCTATCTTTTGCATATCTTATGGGATTAATTGTATCAAGTTTATTAATAATTTCATTGTAATTTGTTGTCATAATATAATTTTATTACTGATTAAATCGCTGAAATGCAAGAACCTGTTGTCAAAATTTTTAAAACTTTTCATTTGAAAAACAAACATACAGTGATCCTGCATTTCATAAACTTTTTTTGGATTATATAACTCAATTACAAAACACGTTTTTTTTAATACAGGATAATTTTTCCAATTTGATAATAAGTCATTTTTTGATAAGTATTTTAGTTTGTCAATTTTTTTTCCTGACTTTTTACCCAAATGTGCAACAATATTTATATTATCAATACTCAAACATTGGAGTATAAAAGAAGTGCTTTTTTTATTCAAGTTTTGATAAGTTAAAGTATTATAGTCAATTGAAATCATGTATAATTTTGGATCCATATTAACTACTGAAACATATGTACATATGTTCATGTTGATTTCTTTTTTGTTGTATGTTGCTAAGCTGTAAATATTTAAATTAGTCCTATTCCAAGGTCTTTTCATGACTTTTTACTTTGAAATTATATAATTGAGTAAGAAATTTTTTATGTTTTTTTTTGTTATAGATTTTAAATGTATATGTGTAGCAATCTGTCTGAATAACAAATTGATTGTCGTTTGATTGAAATGTTAGTTTATAATAAGGACAAAATTCTACATATTCTGAATTTTTGAACCTGAAATAATATACTATACCTTTTAGCCTTAAATCAAAATTTAAAAAAACATTATCGTTAAAGTTATCTAAATCAATTTTTTCGTGATCTGGGGATATTTTTAGCAGTTTGTATCTTTGTGAACCAAAATTATTGTCTCTAATTCTCTGAAAAATTGAAAAGCTTTTTCCACATTTTTCTTTGATTATTTTTTTAAGCTCAATATCTTCAGTATTAATTTGATAAAGCATATTTATTTAAATTTTTCATAAAATTTTGTCATAACAATTGAATGAGGAAGTGTTATAACTGAAATTCCAATAACAGTTAAAAGTAAAATTGAAATATTTATAATATTATTTTGGCATAAGTAAATGAAAAACGCTAGAAATGCTAGTGATAAAAGTGTGTGGGGTGCCAGTAAAATTATAAATTTTGAAATACTTAATTTTTTGTATATAATATTTAAGTAATTGAATTCTTGAGATAATACTTTCAAGGAATGTAAAAAAACAAAATATAGAGTAAAGCTAATTATAACTGGAAAAAGATAAAAAGTAAGATGTAATAAAAATAACTGAAATAACTCATTTCTAAATACGCTTGCTTTAATTTGATTTTTAAGTTGCAAGAAAATTAAAGACAAAAAAATTAAAATATTACTTACGTAAAAAACAATTTTAAAATAGTTATGATAGAACAAAGAGTTTAAATTTTCCGTATCCTCAAATAACGAAAACAAATTTATCAATTCAATTTCATTATAGTAAAATAGAGTTGACATTAAAGCAGTTCCCCAGATTAAGTATATGAGTTTTTTGTTATTGTTTGATATTTTATAATTAGCTAATTGAGATTCACCAAAATGATATGAAGATATTATTAGAAATAAATAGAATGAAATGATTGGTGAAACAAACCATGTAATTATATAAAGTAATATGCAAGAGATATATAAAGAATAAAACCTTAAGTTAGAAATTTTTACTTCAGATTTTAATATAATATTATCTATAGCTCCATGTGGTATTCCAAAGAGAGTTATTAGAAATAATGAACCAATAATCTGATGACTGATATCAATATGGTTATTTAATGTAAAAATTGATGCTAAAAAATAGCAGGTTATAAGATATAAAAATGAAAATTTGTTCATGTAAAAAAAAAGGAGCAGATAAACTGCTCCTTATAATGTTATTTAAACTAGTTATTTAGCCAATTCTTTTTTGGATTCAGAAATTGCAATAGTATATACAACTAGACCAAAACCAATTTTGTTGATAGCATCAGCAATATTGTACCAGATATCTAGAGTGCTAGCCTCAAATATTCCATTTAGCCATCCGCCATCCATACACATGTATCCTACTGGATATATTGCCCATCCAACTAACACGAACCATGCAAGGTATCTAACACCTTTTTTCACTACTTCTGAGCCACTTGAATCTGCAAGTCCTGCAACTTCTCCCATCCATACAGAGTGTAAGATGTATAAATATCCAAGTGTTGATAAAACACCCCAAGTTACTGAGTGTGAAGTAGACCCGTCTACGTTAAATGCTTCACCAATATATCCGCAAACTAGCATCCAAGTAGATGCAAATATCAGTTTCCATAACAATGATTTTGTAGCTCCAGCTAATCTTGTTAATAAATAAAATTCAACACACATTAATGGAACCGTAAGTATCCAATCTACATATCTGAAGAATGTAGGTGAATCACCAGTCACTAAATTATAATCTCTCATATAATAGTAGTGAACAGCTGCAATACCAGTAATTAAACCAGATACTAATAAAGACATTTTCCACTTATCAGACACACTGTTTCTTTCAACAAAAAAGAAAACAGATGCTGCAAGCATCGCAATGTAGCCAATAAAAAATGTAAAGGCTACATAGTTGTCAGGTGCGATAGATTGTACAACATTTAATAACATAATTTTGTTTTTTTTGGTTAATAATGTGCAAACATATATATTTTTTTTTGTTTGTATAACTTTTTTATAAAAAAATTATACGACAAATAAATTTTTATTAATTTTGTTAAAAATTTTAATTATGAATGAATACAAGAGTACTAAATTATTTGATGGATACAGCGTAGCTTTCAGACAATGGAGAGCAAAACATTCACATTGCCAATTCATGCATGGATATGCAATGAAATTCAAAGTTACATTCATTGGTCAATTAGATCAATTAAATTGGGTGTGTGATTTTGGATCTTTTAAAAGAAATGGAATTAAAGAACACATGTCATATATGTTTGACCACACTACTGTTGTGGCTGCTGACGATCCTAAACTTTCTCATTTTAAAAAATTAGAAAAAGAAAGTTTAATTCAACTAAGAGTTATTGATGATGTTGGATGTGAAAAATTTGCAGAATATGTTTGTAATTATATTAACAACATAGTTCAAAAAGAAACAAATAATAGAGTAAGAGTTTTGAAAGTAGAAAGTTTTGAAGGTGGTACTAAAAATTCTGCTATTTACCAACCTATTACTCATCCTAAGCTTTCCTACAGCAAAGATAATAGTGATAATAAAAAAATTACAGTTTAGTTATGGAAAAATTTTTAAAGAATGAAAATAATTCAAATAGTATTATTGAAGATTCTAAATCAAATATTGATAGTGTTGAGCTTAACGAAAATGATGTCAAAATAACTGTTTCACCAAATGATATTTCTTATAGTAGAAAGTATGATTCTAGTTATGTTCCATCAGAAGATGATATAAAATCATTTCCAGATTTACAAAATGGTCCTTCATCTTTGATTCAAGGTTCTGCTGTGTCTATTCATCAGGTAGGAATTCATAATTTTAGACTCCCTTTGAAGTACAAAACAAGAGACGGAGACAGTATTACTTTAGAAACAAAGGTGACAGGTTCTGTTTCTTTGGCAGCTCATAAAAAAGGTATAAATATGTCTAGAATCATGAGGTCTTTCTATGAGTTCAAGCAAGATTATGTATTTGAAAATTTACATAATATATTATTAAAATATAAAGACAATCTTGAATCATTTAATGCTAAAATTGGTCTAAATTTTTCTTATCCAATTTTAAAAAATTCATTAAGATCTGAAAATACAGGATATCAATACTATAAAGTAACTTTAGAAGGAGATATTGATAAAAAAGGAAATTTTAGTAAATATCTTCATTTCGATTTTGTATATTCTTCGGCATGTCCTTGTTCATATGAATTGGCTGAACATGCAAGAAAAAACAGAAATCAAGCAGCTGTACCACATTCGCAAAGATCTGTGGCAAGAGTTTCTATAAAATTTAAGGATATCGTTTGGATTGAAGATTTGCAAGAGCTATGTTTAGAAGCGCTTAACACTGAAACTCAAGTTGTTGTTAAAAGAGAAGATGAAATGGCTTTTGCTGAATTAAATGGATCATATCTTAAATTTGTTGAAGATGCAGCTAGATTACTATACGAACAACTACAAGCAGATAAAAGAGTATTAGATTTTAGAGTAATATGTTCACACCAAGAGTCTTTACACTCACATGATGCAATTTCTGTTGTAACAGCTCCAAATAGCAAATTTAGTACAGATATTTCACATGAAATATGGTCAAGTTTAATACACATTTCATAAAATAAAATATTCAAAAATCAATAATTAATTAAATAAATAAAATAAATAAAATGAAAAAAACAGCACTAATTCTATCAGTCACGCTTTTAATTTCATGTGGGTCATCTGAAAATAACAGCTCAGATATCAATACAAATCAAAATAATATTATTGAATCTGCCGAAAACGAAAAAAATTGGGAAGAATTCACGGTTGGGGCAGTTGGAAACACAATGTCCGAAATGAAATTTGATAAAAAAAATATTACCGTTCAATCAGGAAGTTGGGTGAGAATAAACTTAGTTAACGAAGGTGTTGACCCAGCAATGCTTCACAATATAGTATTTGTAAAATATGGAACAAGAAAAGAAGTTGCAAAACAATCTATCGAAGCAGGACCAGATTTGCAATTTGTTCCTAAAAGCTCTGATGTAATTGCCTATTCTGAATTAGCTGACCCAGGAGAAACAGTCGTACTTGAATTTGAAGCTCCTGAAAAAGGAAATTATGAGTTCATTTGTACATATCCAGGGCATAGTGAAATAATGAGAGGTTATTTTTTCGTAAAATAAATAATATCTTAATTGATTATAAGGGAGATTTAAATCTCCCTTTTTTTTATGCTTAAATTTGTTTTTTTAAATATAAACATTTGTTTAACTTTAACATTATTTTCACAAGATAAGATCAAAACTAAAGATTTCTTTAAAGATCTAAATAAGGAAGAAAAAAGGGTTATTGTTTATAAAGGAACTGAACCTGCTGGTAGTGGTATATATAACAATCACTTCGAATATGGTGTGTACGTGTGCAAGGCATGTAATAATCCACTTTTTAATTCAACTTCAAAATTTAATTCAAATTGTGGATGGCCATCATTTGATGATGAAATCAAAGGATCTCTAAAGAGATATGAAGATAATTCACTTTTCATGAAAAGAACAGAGATTTGTTGTGCCAATTGTAACGGTCATTTAGGTCATGTTTTTGAAGGTGAAAAATTAACCAAAAAAAACTTGAGACATTGTGTTAATTCTATAAGTATTAGGTTTATTAAAAAGAATTAACTTTTTCAATGCATCTTCTCATTAATTTATAAGTTCTTTCTATATCATTATCTAAACCTATAGAAATCCTAACAAGCCCATCTGATAATCCAATGTTTTTTCTTTCATTTTCAGGTATCTCTGATGATGTTGAGTGACTTGGAGCTGAAAAGAGTGTTTTGTAAAATCCTAAACTTACTGCTAAGTAACCAAGATTTTTGGCTTGCATTTCTTCCATGAGTAAGTTAGCTTTTTGCTTTGTTTTCATATCAATTACCAACATGCCACCAAATCCAAATTCCTGATTCATTTGTTGTAACATAAGTTGATTTTGTGGATGATTTTTTAAGCCAGGATAGATGACACAAATACCATCTTTAAAAATTTTTTCAGATAGATATTTTGCGTTTTCTGAGTGTTTTTTCATTCTGATATGAAGTGTTCTAAGATTTTTTAAAATACTTGCTGCTCTCATTGAATCCATAACAGGACCAAGTAACATAGCACTACCTGAATTAACATCTATTAAATTAGTTATAAATTCTTCATCTGAACAAATAATACCACCAACTGTATCTGATGTACCATTTATAAATTTAGTTAAAGAATGAATGACAATATCTGCTCCAAGTTCTTTAGGTGTAAAAATCATTGGAGTAAATGTATTGTCAACTATTAGCTTTATTTTGTATGTTTTAGCCAATTTTGAAATACTTCTAATATCAGAAACTTCTAATAAGGGATTACTCATCGTTTCACAATATATCAGCTTAGTTTTTTTATTTATTTTACTTTTAATTTCATCTAAGTTAGTAGTATCAACAAAATGTGTCTTAATATTATATTTTGGCAAATAATTTTGCATAAAGGCAAAAGAACCACCATAAATTGTTTGACTACTAATTATTTCATCTCCAGAATTACATAATTCTAAAATAGTTGTAGTTATTGCAGCCATTCCAGAGGAGGTTAGAATAGAGCCCTCAGTATTTTCCATTTCAGCTATTGCTTGACCTAAATATGATGTTGATGGATTCGTGTGTCTTGAATACAGATAACAACCTTCTCGATTGCCTTCAAAAACATCATGCATTGTTTTTCCTGCTAAATATGTGAATGTTGTAGAATCAGCTATTGATGGATTAACACCACCGAATTCACCAAAATATTGTAAATCTTGAATTTTATCTGCTGGACTATTTTTTTTCTTCTTCATAATTTTGTTAAAAGAATATTATGCAAAAATAAAAAGTCTTAACAAAGATTGAAAAAAAATTATTTATAATATTAAACTATGTTTTTAAAGTAGTATTTTTGACAAAAACTCTATAACCCTATTAAAATGACAAACACAAAAAAATCTAAATATAACTGGAATATGGTTGTTTTTTTAACATTGATTCCTTTAATTGGTATTATTGGTACAGCTATATACATATACTTTAATGGGGTAGTATGGCAAGAACCGGTCATTATGTTTACTCTGTGGTTTCTTTCAGGTATGGGGATAACTATGGGTTACCATCGATTATTTGCTCACAAAGCATACAAAACCAATGTTTTTGTTGAGTGGGTTTTAATGATCTTAGGATCAACAGCTTTCGAAAACACAGTGTTGAAATGGTCTTCGGACCATAGAAAGCATCATACTGAGGCTGAAACTGAAAATGATCCGTATTCAATAACTGAAGGTTTTTGGCATGCACATATCGGTTGGATTTTGAAAAATACTCCTGCTGAAAAAAATAAGATTAAAGGAGTAAAAGATTTAGAAAAAAAATCTGCGATTATATTTCAGAACAAATATTATTTTCATATAGGAATTTTAGTTGGTGTTATTTTTCCACTAATTATTGGTTTTACTTATGGTAGACCTTTAGGTGCAGTTTTATGGGGTGCTTTTTTAAGAATTACTCTTGTTCATCATGCTACGTTTTTTATCAACTCACTTTGTCATTATGTAGGTGGTAGAACTTACGATTTCACTTCAACTGCTAGAGACTCGTGGTTTGTTTCTCTTTTCACTTTTGGTGAAGGTTATCATAATTATCATCATAAGTTTCAGTGGGATTACAGAAATGGTATTAAATGGTTTGCTTTTGACCCAAGTAAATGGATCATAAAGGCTTTGTCATATGTAGGAATAACATATGATTTGAAAGTTGCCCAAGATCATTTGATATGGGAAAGTAGAATTAATAGTTTAAAAGCTCAATTAAATGAAAAGCTTAAAGATTCAAGCGCAAACATTATTAGTGCATATGATGATAGGTTAAATAGTTTGAATATTAAAGCTAAAGCTATAATTGAATCTTGGAGAAATATGGAGCTCAAGTATTTAAAGGATAAAGATAATTTTTCATCTAAAATGATTGAAAAGTTTCAAAATGATAAGATTATTTATCAAAATGAATTAAAATCCATATTTAGAAATTTTAAATCAATACTCTCAAATGTAAAAAAAAATCGAGTGTCAACATCATTAATTAATTCATAATTATTAAGTATGGTAGGTCTTTTTGATTATAAATATTTTAAATGGGTTGCTATTTTCTTTGGTTGGTACTTTTTCGGTTTTTTAGGTGCTATCATTGCGTATTTTTTGACTAATACATTATTAAATGCAAGAAATAATAATTTAGATTTCGAAATTTCTTTATTAAGAATTTGTTCTATGCTTATTAAATCTGACGGTACTGTTGAAAAAATTGAAGTTGATATTGTTAGGAGCTATTTTAAAAGAACTTTTGGATCATATAAAGCTAATCAAGTTTTTTCTAAAGCTAAAAATTCAAAGTTAAAAGAATATGATTTAGAACAGTTAGTTGAAGTATTAAAATCTAAGGTAATTCCAACTCAATACTATGCTATTTTACAACTTCTTTTTGCTGTAGCTGCCTCTGATGGTAAAATTGCTAAAAAAGAAGATGATTTCATTATTAGAGTAGGTTTGTTACTACAATTTACCAGAGATAGAATACAAATTATAAGAAATCAATTTGTTAACTCAAATGTAAGTAGTGAAGGAAGTATTAAACAATATTTGTCTGTCTTAGGACTCAGTGAAGGAGCAACAAAAGATGAGATAAAATCTGCATACCGAAGTTTGGTAAAAGAGTTTCATCCGGATAAACTAAATGGTATGAGTCAAGGAATAAAGGATTTAGCAAAAGAAAAGTTTCAACAAATTCAACTTGCTTACGAAAATTTAAATAAATCATATAATTAATTATTGTTTTTTCCTTGTTATACATTAATTAATTCAACAAGATTTCATTTGAATTAAATAGAAAAGATTATGATGTTGGAATTAGCTTAAAATATTTTTATCTTAAAATAAATTATGTTTAAAATATATTTTTGTGGTTTGGTTGTCTTAATCATTGCAATAGTTGTAAATATATTAATAAAAAATCTTGGTGTTTTAACTTGGTATGATTTTGGTTCAATGTTTTTAGTTAGTGGTTTCCATTCTATTAAACAAATTAGTTTACTTTCAATTTGTTGGTTGTTTTTTGTTTATCCGTTTATTTTAGGTCTTTCTTATTTTTTAGCTGATAAGTTGTATAATATATTTTAAAGTTATTTTCTTCTTTTAAAATTCAATTTAAAATTCTTAAATTTGTAGTAATCCAAAACAATTATCATGATAAGAATTTTATTTTTTTTAATTTTAGTGTCTAATATTGGTTTTTCTCAAACCAGTATGAATATGAATCTTTTAGGAACATATAATTATCCAAATACTGAAGGAAGTGATATATGGGGATGGGTTGATAATGCTGGTAACGAATATGCGCTTGTAACTTTACAAAATGGCTTTTCCGTTGTAGATGTTACAAATCCATCAGTGCCTAATGAGAAGTTTTTTATATCTGACTTGACTTCAACTTGGAGGGATGTAAAAACATGGGGAAATTATGCATACGTTACTACTGAAGCTGATGCAGGTTTATTAATTGTTGATTTGTCCGATATGTCCGGTAACACATATTGGCGTTTGACTCAGTTTATAAATCCAAATAATGGCTCCTCAATCACTTTTACCGCTGCTCATAACATATATATAGATGAAAATGGTGTTGCTTATATTTTTGGAGCCTCATCTAATGTTGGAACAAATCCTGCTAATGGAGCAATATTTCTTGATGTAAATGCCAATCCAATAAATCCTCATTATTTAGGTAATTGGAATGAAAATTATATCCATGATGGTATGGTTAGAGGAGATACGATGTGGGCTGGATGCATATACGCAGGAGAGCTATTTGCTGTTGATGTTTCTAATAAGTCAAATCCAGTTACATTGGGATCTTATCCTACACCAAATAATTTTACTCATAATATTTGGGTTTCTGACGATGGAAATTTTGTTTTCACAACTGATGAAACTTCAAATGCATATCTTGCGGCATATGATGTTTCAGATCTAAATAATATTCAAGAAGTAGATAGGATACAATCAAATCCCGGATCTGGTTCTATACCACACAATACTCATGTTGATGGTAATTTTTTAATTACTTCTTATTACAGAGATGGGACAACTGTCCATGACATTACATATCCTAATAATATGGTGCAAGTTGCTTATTATGACTCATACTCAGGATCTGGTAATGGTTTTGATGGATGCTGGGGTACATACCCGTTCTTACCTTCTGGAAATATTATCTCATCTGATATTAATAGTGGTCCAAATGGAGGTGGAAGGTTGTTAGTTTATGAGAGAGGTTTTCAACAAGCGTCTTTTATTGAAGGAAATGTAACTGATGGTAATACTGGACTTTCATTAAGTAATGCATCTATTCAAATTGTAAATTCTAGCTATAGCACATCAACAAATTTATTTGGAAACTATAATTTGGCATCTCTTGAAGATGGAAATGTTCAAGTACTTTTTAGTGCTGCTGGATATATTCCGGTTGTATTAAATGCTAATTTGATTAGCGGAAATATAGTAACTTTAAATGCCGTTTTATATTCTGGTACTGGTGTTTTAGGCTGTACAGATCCATTGGCGAATAATTATGATCCTTCTGCTAATGTTGATGATGGTTCATGTTGTTATGGTGATTTAATTACAATTGATATA
>NZWA01000027.1 GCA_002697505.1 Flavobacteriales bacterium
TCACTCTATAGCTTATGCTGCTTTGGCCGCGGCTACGGTTTACCTCAAGTTTAATCATCCCAAAGAGTTTTTCTTAGCCTTGTTGCAGATGAGCAAGTTTGAACCAGACCCTATCGCTGAGATATCTAAAATACATAGAGAGCTAACTCATTTCAATATAGAGCTTTTGCGCCCAGATATACTTAAATCAAAAGATGATTTCTCTATTGAGGGCGATAACATAAGGTTCGGACTGACCTCAATCAAAGGCATATCTCATTCTTCTATTGAAAAGCTAAATCATTTTAAGACTTGTGCGTCAAATAAATTTGAGGTTTTTCAAGCATCTACAGAAGCTGGCATTAACTTAGGCGTTCTATCTGCTCTGATTCAAGCAGGAGCTTTGGATGTAGCTAAAAAGTACACTAGGAGTAAGGTTGTGCTAGAGTGCCAGCTTTGGAAGATACTTACTCCTCGCGAGAGAATCATAGCTTTAAGATTCGCCGAGGAAGGCAATGATGACTTGATAAATGTTATCAACCAAATGAAGTCCAAGGTTGATGATGAAGGCAAGAGGTATATCAAAGATTCAAGAATAGAAACCATGAGAAAGAGATTCTCTGGGTACAAGAGTATCTTTGACATAAACAGCAAGAATGAAGACTTTGCCAACTGGTATTATGAAAACGAGCTACTAGGATATACTCATGGTATATCTATCAGAGATATATTTCTAAGAGAAAACCCAGAGCTTCGTCAGGTGGAAGAAGTCAAAAATATTAGGCCAAAACAAAAAGTCTATTTCGTTGGTACTATTGCTGACTGTACAGGAGTAAAAGTTTCTAAAAGCGGTAACGAGTACGTTAAGTTCGAAGTTGGAGACGAAACAGGGTCGATAGATGTCTTATTATTCAACAATAAAAGAAATAGCGGCATTGATGATTGTATATCTGATAATGGCACACTCCCAGCTAAGAAAAATATCGTAATTGTGACAGGCACTAAAGCAGAAGATGGAGTATTTGCCAACTTCGTGACCACTCAAGATAGAAAGATATACATGAAGTTAGGCCAGCTTAAAAATGATGAGAAAAATTTGAATTAACTATGCTTTTTTTATATAATAAAGCGTAGTTTATGATTCATTTTTATAAGCCAAATCAATGGAACTCTGGGTGCTGCTGTAGCTTTTCTTACAATACTAGCGATAAGTCTTTTTACGTCCAGCTTCTCAAACAGTTAAGTTGGGACTCTGAAAATTCAAAGGGCAAGTTCGACACTAAAACCCGCTCTGCTTGTAAGTTCACTCCTACTGAGATCGGTTCTTTTATTGACTGCATCGAGAGCGGCAGAGAGTTCTCTAGCTTCCATAAAACTCCAAAGGAAAACACTTCTTTCTCTTTCAAACCTAAAATGAAGGATGATAAGAAAGACGGGTTTGCTTTTACATTAACGAAAATGCCTAAAGACGGAGATAAGAAGAGCTACTCTATTAGCTTTACGTTTGGTGAATCTAAATTTTTAAAACAGTTTCTGCTTACAGCTTTGAGTATGTACTCATCTTCTTCGATCAAGGAGAATAACGAAGCTATCGCCAAAAGTATCGCTGCTAAAAATAATCAGTGAAGAAGAAGATTCTATATCAGTCGGACTCGGCGCTAGCGAAAACGGGCTTTGGTAGAAATACTAAAGCTCTTCTTTCTTACCTATACAAAACTGGCAAGTATGAAATAGTTAGCTACTGCTGTGGAAATGCTCGCTCTGCACCTACCCTGCAAAGAACCCCGTGGAAGTCTATCGGCACTTTACCTGACGATCAGAATCAGTTGGCGCAGCTTAACAAAGACCCCGGCCAAGCTAGAATGGCGAGCTATGGGGCGTATTTAATAGACGAAGTGGTAAAGCAGGAAAAGCCTGACGTTTATATCGCAGTTCAAGACATTTGGGGCGTCGATTTTGCAGTAGGCAAACCTTGGTTTGATAAAATCAATTCGGTCATCTGGACGACACTTGATTCTCTTCCTATTTTACCCACTGCGGTAGATAATGCCTCGAAAATTAAAAACTATTGGATATGGAGCAACTTCGCCACTAAAGCTTTGCATGAAAAAGGCCATACTCATGTAAAAACTGTTCATGGCTGTCTTGAAACTAAAAACTTTTATAGATTAACTGACGAAAACAGAAAGCAGCTTCGTGCAAATAATGGCATATCTGACGATACATATATTGTAGGTTTTGTTTTTAGGAATCAATTACGCAAGTCTGTACCCAACTTGCTAGAAGGTTTTAAGAAGTTTCAAGCAGATGTACCAAAAGCGAAACTGCTCTTACATACCCACTGGGGAGAAGGTTGGAATATCCACAAACTCGCAGATGAGCATAAAATTTCTAAAGACGACATTCTTACTACTTACTATTGCGGCAGCTGTTATGGCTATAAAGTAAAGCCTTTTACTGGCCAAGAGCAGAAGTGTGATCTCTGCGGAGCAGAGAAGACTATGAATACCACTAATGTCGGGGCAGGTGTTAGCGAGGTTCAATTAAATGAAATTTACAACTTGATGGATGTCTATTGTCATCCTTTTACAAGTGGCGGACAGGAAATACCTATTCAAGAAGCTAAACTTACAGAACTAATTACGCTTGTTACAGACTATAGCTGCGGAGAAGAGCAATGTGAAGAAGGTTCTGGCTCTATACCCCTAGAATGGAACAAGTATGTAGAGCACCAAACAGAGTTTATTAAAGCCTCGACCTGCGCTGAGTCAATCTACCAAAACTTGTTAAAAGTTTATTATATGCCCAAGAACCAACTTGAGTTTATGGGTAAGATGGCTAGACAATGGGTTATAGATGGATTTTCTGTTGAAGTCGTTGGTAAAATTTTTGAAGACTTTATAGATAACTGCGAACCAACCAACTATGATTTTGAAAAGCAAGAAGAAGAGGAGAAAGTTAGAAATTTCCCAGATGCTTTTGTAGAAAATATTCCTGACGACTCAGAGTGGATATTGTCTTTATATAAGAAGATTTTAAATAGGGACAACACTATTCACGATGATGGATATAAATACTGGATGCAGCAGATCAGCAACAAGACTCCTAGAAAAAATATAGAAGATTATTTTAGGAAAGTTGCAAAAGACCACAATGATAAAAATTTCCCAGTAAAAATAGAAGACTTGTTAGATAAAGAAGACGAAGGTAAAAGAATATTATATATAATGCCTGACTCTCAAAAAGATGTTTTCTTAATTACGTCTTTATTTAAATCTCTAAAGGAAAAATATCCAGACTATAATTTATATGTTTCTACAAAACTGGAGAACTTTCCTATTCTTTGGGCTAATGAACATATTCATAAACTTATACCTTACTCTGAATCTTTTGATAATGTTTTGAGTTTAGAGGGGATAGGCGAATCTAATGAATATTTCACTATGGTTTTCGCGCCATATCTCACGACGCAAAGACATTCTAACTATATTCACAACATGAAAGATGTTATAGACAAGGACTACCTATGCACATTTTAGAATCATACGCGCTACAAGACAACTTAAAGATAGATAAACCTTTCATATATGAAAAGTTTTTTCCCATGGCTATCGAAGGCAGGTATATAACTATTGATACTGCTAGTGATGACGAATCAAATAAGTATAGCCACTGGAGTATGGTATTAGATTTCCTAACTCCATATCTAAAAGAAAAGAAAATCACCGCAGTTCAACTCGGAGGCAAAGAAGATGAACAAATCCCCGGCTGCTATATAGCTGTTGGCCAAACAGATCCAAATCAAAAAGCCTATGTTATAAAAAACTCTGCTTTGCACATTTCTGCTAACACTTTATCTTTGCAGATAGCTTCAAGCTATAATAAAAAGATTATATCTTTGTTTGGAAACTCTTTCTACGAGCAGTTTAAACCTTACTGGAGTAATCCAGACGATGTCACTTTGTTAAAGGGTAATATTAAAAAGCCTACATTTAACGGCAATGAAGCACCTAAAACTATAGATGCTATCGCTCCCGAAAAAGTAGCTCAAGCCATCCTGCAGAACCTTGGACATCCTCATTCTTTTGCTTTTAATACCTTGAAGGTAGGTTCTCTTTACAAAAATAGGAGAATAGAATCTTCTTTATCGAACCCTATCGCAGATATAGGCGTATTAGGAGTAGAAAGTCTTATTGTTCATTTAGATTATAATTACAACTTAGATAATCTAATAAAGCAGCTTGAAATATGTCCGTGTTCTGTAATTACTAACAAACCTATTCCAGAAGATATTATTTTAAGATATAAAGAAAGAATAGTTGAGATAGTTTATTTCCTCGAAGACGACAACGACCCATCTTTTGTAAACTTTTGTATCAGCAAAGGTAAACAGATAGGTCTGTTAAGCAGACAGCCTAAAGAGTCAATTGATAAATATAAAATTAATTATTTAGACATTGATAAACCTATAAATATTATACCTGAGATAAAATTTGAAGATATAGAAGAGATAAAAAATACAAATAAGAAAAAGATATTTTTTAAATCTAATAAGTTTCTTATCCATGAAGGCAAAGCTTACCCTAATAAGATGTCTGTAGCCGTGAATCAACCTATCTCTTCCTTTGATCACCCCTTCTGTCAGATCATAGATCACAGAGATTTTTGGGAGGATAAAGAGCATTTCTACTTTGTTGAAAAAAAGTAGTTGACTTTTAAGCAGAAGTCTTGCATAATTAGCGACGTATGGCAAAGAATACACCGCCGAAAACAATAAAGAGGAACGAACACGGGCTACTTGAGGGCATTAAGTACAGCTACCAAGATGACGGACTAATTGACTGGAGAAAGATGGTTAAGAATGAGCATATCGTACCTAACCGAGATAATACTTCAGAAACAGATGTCACAAAGTTAAAAGATAAAGATTTAATTATTCTTTTAGCAGGCTTGAAAGATGTTGCTCAAATGAGAGGTATCAAGTCCGTAAAGTATGACATCGTTACCGCTTCTCCAGAGTATGTATGCATGAAATGTGGTATCACTTGGTC
The DNA here is from genome assembly GCA_002697505.1 of Flavobacteriales bacterium. GTDB lineage: Bacteria > Bacteroidota > Bacteroidia > Flavobacteriales > BACL11. Next base: position 5,031 of record NZWA01000027.1, read on the forward strand.
AGGAAACTACGAAACTGAGGGAGAAGATGTCTACTTTGAGGGCACTGCTGATGCGGGGCTAAATAATACTGAAGGTTTTGGTCAGATTTATCTAGCAGCTATCGCAGAAAATAGAGCTTTCTGTCGAGCCGTCCGTAACTTCTTAAAGATTAACATTGTGGCCAAAGAAGAGATTGCGCCGAATAAAGGTAAGCAGGCTTCCACTACCAAGGTGACTACGCCTTCTGCTATGTTTTCTTCTCAATCATCTGTTTCCATGTCTCCAGATTCTTTTCTGCTGACGATACTAAAGGAAAACAATATCACTTTTGAGCAGGTAAGGAATAAGCTTATCGAGGAGAATAATACAGACGCGAAGAAGTGGAGCAGTGTCAAAGACATTCCTCGCCTCACTGCCTTCGAGATAATCGACAGAATCCAGAAAAAAGCTAAAGCAGCATGACACAAGACTTAAAAAACCGTATCGGTATATTTGACGAGATATCTGCCGACATAGGCCGAACAAAATCATTCACCAGACCTTCATCGCTTATCTGCTCCTCAAAGATTAGCGATGAGGACTGGAGGCACTTGCAAAACTCTGCAAACCTATACATGAATAAGTGTTTGCCAAATAATTCATTTATTACTGATGAGAATGAGCTATTGGAAACTTTCGCGCAAAACAAAGATAGTATTAAGAACATTACGCCAAACGGTTTGATTGTCCCTAAAAGACATACTGTTTTGGAGTACAATCTTCTTGTCAATGCGGTTGCTAGAATTATCAATAGTGCTGGCATCGGAGACTGGATTACCAGTTGGCACATTCCTCTTAATTTGCGAATCAAACATAACGAAATAAATGAGGAAAACATGAAGCGACATCATCCGACTGAACATATCCACTCGGATAGTTGGGCTGGCGAATCTGCTGATAGCGTTACTGTAATGATACCTATCTTTGGCGATACAGACCACAATCGGGTTACATACTATGACCCGCCAGATAATTTTGAGGACTCGTGGCTTGGCCCACTTCCTAGTTATGCAGATGGGGCAGAGATAGCTTCTAGATACGAGAAGTTAGACTTTGTGCCGAAGAAGCAGCATTTGATTCTTGCAGACTTCTCAACCTTACACGCTTCGCATAGGGACGCTGGTGCTGGCCATCGTGTCTCTATTGATACTACCTTCGTTCCTGTCAGAAAATATAAAGGCGGCGACGGAGAAACTATCCACCCGTGGAGGGAAAATGAAAGAGCTACGCACAAAGTTCTGAGTAGTTTGGGAGAAACTCATCTGTTCCATTTCCCAGATAGCGTAGACCAGCAAGTAGATAGTCAGGGAGGGTTTAAGCATCCTACAAACCTAGTAGTTAAAGAACTAGAATGATTTGTTACGATTGTGGTGCTAAGGCGCAGCGCAAAGAAACTCGCGTTGCTAAAAAAGAAGGGCGCAGCCCTAAGACAACCATAAGATGTGGTACTTGGCGTAAGGGCACTTGCGAAAAATGCAAGAAGAAACGTATCTACGTCACAGAGGTCACAGACTTTTTGCTAGTTGGATAAAGTAGACATTGAGATGTGTTTTAACCCGTATATACTTTAATGTATTTTAGGTCGGATACACACTCAAATAAATAAAATGACCCAATTTAGAATATCTACACACTAGATGTGTTTTACAGTAACTTTGGGCATTTTATTAAGAGCGACTTCTGTCGCTCTTTTTTTGTGTAAATTCTTTTGTCAAAAGTCATGGAAAAAGATAAAATATATCAGATGATAGAGGACTTACTAGCTATTGACTTACGACATCTGGACGAGGATGAAAGGTTTGAAACAGAGTATCTCATAAATGATATCGTAATATCTCTTGAGGAACTCGCCGCAAAACTGGGCAAAGATTCAGATGTATCAATATAAAGCAAAGCTGATAAGAGTTGTAGATGGCGACACAGTCGATGCTATGATTGACTGCGGTTTTAGCACGTTCAAGAAAGAACGCATTCGCCTATACGGCATAGACACTCCAGAATGTCGCACAAGAGACAAAGAGGAGAAAGCGAGAGGTTTAGCGGCGAAAGCTAGACTTGAGGAGTTGATTGCTGAAGGTAATAACGAGTTCATTATTGAAACCTCTATTGATAAAAAAGGAAAATATGGCAGGCTTTTAGGTGTTTTGTATAAATATCCAGAGGATGCTTCTCCGTTTTCCGCAGTAGGCAGCTACAACGATAAGCTGATAGCCGAAGGTCATGCAAAAAAATATTTAGGAGGTAAGAAATGAAATTAGAAACTAGAATATTTATTTGTTTTCTATTAACTTTAATTTTTATTTTATGCACCGGATGTCATAGCATGAAGTACGAATGGTTGCCAGAGGATAAGCCTACTCCAAATAAGTATGAAAAGGAAACGGGCGTAATTAAAGGTACTATCGTAAAAATATCTTTTTGAATACTCAAACAGGGTTTAACTTCTTTGAAGAAGTTGTAGAAAAAGGAGACAAGCAATGCATAAAATGCTTGAAATTTTTGCCAAAAAAATGCTTCTCTAAAAGAGGAGGCGAAAACTATCTCAGGACAGAGTGCAAAGAGTGCAATAAGCAATTAGTAAAAGCTAAAAAACGACTAAAGGCAATACATGGATCTGCTCCGAAAAATCATAAATGTCCTATATGCGGTGGATCCGAGAAAGAATGCGAAGGTCAAGGCAACGAGGCTAATGGCGCGTGGGTGCTTGATCACTGTCATCAAACGGATAACTTTAGAGGATGGCTTTGTCACAAATGCAACCGAGGACTTGGGGCTTTTAAAGATTCCATCCCAACCCTATACAAAGCAATAGACTATTTAAAACAAAATGAGACTATCAGTAGTTAGCGGCGGGTTTGACCCGTTGCACATAGGGCATTTAGAGCTTTTAGAAAGGTCTGCCGCAATAGCAGATAAGCTTTTTGTAATCGTAAATACAGATCAGTTTTTGGCAAATAAGAAAGGTAAGCCTTTCATGCCACTCAGAGAACGCATGATGATTGTTCAAGCGTTGAAGCCTGTCAATCTTACAATCAAAAGTATCGACGAAGATCATACAGTTTGTGCCAGCCTAAAATTTGTGAACGAAATGTATCGAAATAAGTTTGATAAAATTATGTTTTGCAATGGCGGCGATAGAACAGATGGCACTAACACGCCAGAACACAAACTATGCGAAGAGCTAGGCATAGAGAGCGTATATGGCTTAGGAGATAAAATACAAAGTAGTAGTTGGCTTACAAAGTAATCTATTTTAAGGGAGATACATACTAGATATGTTTTAAACTCGCTATAGATACTTAAAAAGTTGAAAAAAAATTAGACAAACAGATTTTTCCTACTATAATATAATTGTATGAGAAATACTACATACAGAGTAAACGTAACACAGGCGGGCAGCGAACTTCAGATTGATTCTGTTGAGAAGCTGCGTAAGTTCAATCAGCATCGTTCGGAATACGTTGCTGTTCCAAAGTCTACATTTACTGTGGCAAAGGACTCTCAGACGCTGAAGTTCAGTAAGCGTCGGACACGCAAGTAATCTCCCCCCAGTAAATAGTAGTCCTCATAACGACCCCGCTCTTCGGAGCGGGGTTTTTTATTTGAGTTTAATAAAGACAAGCATATAATAAAAAGGAATGTCTAAAGGCCAAATAATAACTTGGTGGGCGATTATATTATTTTTAATTATAGGCAACTGCATTTTGGCCGCTAAATATTTAGTATGATAGAATTAGTATTACAAGTCGCCTCTGGGCTAATAATTTTCATAGTGTGTATGTTTGCTTGGTCGTCTACCATATTAGTAGAAGAAAAAAAGAAAAGAAAGAAGGATAAAGATAGCGATAAATGACGTATAAAGAATTATTATTCAAGATGGCTCGCAGAGGGATGCTTACCCTTTCTAATGATAAAGACGGGCGAGGTTTGTTTTGGGTGAATATGAACAATATGGAAGCTCTTGATAGAGAGTTTGATTGGGCAGACTTTGAAGGTGATGATCCACCTAAAAAGTTTTCTTATGTGGACAGGCAAGGCAGGAAACTAGAAAGAGAACATAGACTAGAGGACTTGCCAGAGGATACCAGAGTGCAGAAAGTAGTAAAGGAGCATATAATATCATTAGCTAAAAATGAATGAAAAAAAGCCAAATAATGAATTATCTTGGCCGCTGAATAGCGAAGTAGTAGGAAGGGAAATTGTGAACGAAAAAACGCCAAATAAATGTATGTATGTAGTAGAGAATAAAGACATCACTTGGGAGTACGATGAAGATTCCTTGCGCGTAAAGATTTTAGAAATTTTAGATAAAATAGGAAATGAAAGAAGCCAAATAAATTTTGATTCTGAGTCCGCGAGGCAAAGCATCGCTAGTGTAATAGTAGATGAATTGTGAACGAAAAAAGGCCAAATAAATGACATGATTAAGACATTTTCATATTCCGACGAAAACAACGAGTTTTTAGACATGGAGCAAAACAATTACTTTTTTGAGGGGGAGGATTGTAAAGTATTATTCTTTAGTGCTGATAAAAATGAGTATTTAGATATTGTAAATTTTAACAATATAGATGACATAAAAAATAATTTTACAAGTGAGTGATTTGTTTTAGTGCTGCTACATACTAGATATGTTTTACGAAGTCTACAAACCTCACTAAATTTATGCGTTAGATTTGTTTTCCATTATCTACATAAATTATATGTTTTAGTGTAGCTACAAACTAGCGCAATTACTTTTACAAAGCTAATCTAATTTAAACTGGATACATACTTGATATGTTTTAAAGCAGCTTTAGATAGCTTTTTTTATTGATAAAAATTAACTGAAAAAAATTTTTAATTTAGGGCTTGACTTTTCACCAGAAGTGTCGTAGGCTGAGTTCCGTTATGATTACTACGTCAAAACAAACAACGCTCAAACAGTCCGACGATTTCCAATCAGTATCTTTTGGAATCAAGGAGTCAGGACTCTCTCATATCTTCAATGTATTGCGGAATCAGTTGTACTCTGACAAGGTACTCGCAGTTATCCGCGAATACTCTACTAATGCGGTAGACGCTCATATAGAAGTGGGTAAAGCCGATACTCCAATCAAGGTTACTCTACCTACTCAAATGACCCCTGAGTTCAAGGTGCGTGACTTTGGGCGCGGCCTGACAGAGAATCAAGTATCTGAGATTTATGCGATGTACGGTGAATCTACCAAGCGCGGCACAAACGAGCAAATCGGTCAGTTGGGACTCGGTTCCAAGTCAGCGTTCGCATACGGTGATAATTTCGTAATCAACTCATTCGTTAAAGGTACTAAAACAACCTACAACGCTTTCATCGACCCATCTGACGTTGGGCAAATCTCCAAGATTCACTCTGAAAAGACTGACGAGAATGACGGCATCGAGATTGTTATTCCGGTAAAGTCTGATGATTATGATGAGTTTTACCACAAGGCTACTAAATTATATAAGTATTTCAAAGTTGTACCTAATGTTCGCGGGGCAAACCAAGAGCAACTAAAGGATGATTTGAAACGCGATGAGATTGTGGTTGGCAAGGACAACTGGAATCTTGTAAAAGGTGAGTCTTATGCAGTCATGGGCAACATTGCCTACCCACTAAACTACTCTGCTTTGAACTTGGGTTGGCAGGATGAAAAATCTGATTTGATTTCGTCAGGCGTTGTGATTGATTTCGCCATCGGTGATTTGGAAATTTCCGCTTCTCGCGAGGCGTTACAGTACACCGACAAGACTAAAAAAGTCATTATTAACAAGCTCGATGAGATTATCAAAGCATTGCCGAGCGTATTAGGTGAGAAGTTTGAAGAATGTGATACTTTATGGGAAGTAAAGGGTTTATATAATCAAGCGTTCGCTCATGGAGGTTTCGGGCAAAAGATTCGTAAGATAGTCGAAACCAAGGGCATATTATGGAACGGCATCAAGGTTACTAATGGTGATTTTTCCAAGAGAAAATGGAAGGATGAGGATATTGAACTAAAGGTATTCAATCCTGACCGTACTAGGTATGGTACTCGCAAGCGTGTTCGCGGCGATGAAGCTCAAAACATTTATGTCAAAAAAGATGCTTTAGTAATTATAGATGATATGCCTTCGCATCACGGTAGGTTGAACCGTATCGCGCCTTTGTTGGAGCAGTACGATAAGCGTGATGAAAACCACAAGGATACTCCGGTTTATGAAAATGTTTACTTGTTGAACTTCCGTAACAGCAAAGCCAAGCAGGAGTTCTATGATAAGACCAAGTTTGACTTTCCTGCGAAAAAACTGTCAGAGTACCCCAAGGTTATATTGCGCGACATATACCCAAGCAATTCAACCGTATCGGGCGGCACTACCGTTAAAAACTCAAAACATAATACCAAGGTTTTTTCTCTGGATAAAACTGCTAGTTATGGAAACTACCACAACTGTCGCAGCGACTACTTTCAGTCGAACGAAGTAGATTTAGATAACGGTGGTGTTTATGTAATCGTAGATAAGTTCTATTGGGGCAAGACAGTTGATAGTTCTAATCATCCTCAGTCACTTGTGGATAACGTAAAAGCATTAGAAGAATGCGGTATCGACGTTCCTGAGATTTACGCTTTGAAGTCTACCGTAAAGAATCAGAATGCTATCGACGCAAAAGGTTCCAAGTGGGTATATTTCAAGGATTGGGCTACTGCTGCTTTTGTCAGTCACTTGAATGACAATAATCTCAAGCAGAGATTATATGATAGAGTGTTCGCTCGCTTCCATGAGAAAAAGTGCAATAGGAATGATATGTTCACCGAGGCATACTTGGAAATGAATGAAAGGAACGATGACTTTCATAACAAGCTACCGGAATCTTCCGCGAAGGATTATCTCGACAATTATCTCAAGATGACGAGAAAAACCGACAAGGACTTGGATAATTTAGAAAAAGCATTCCGACTTGTAGGCACTTCCAAGTACGATGAAGAAAACTACCATAGAGGATGGTTGAGGGATGAGAAGGAGAACGAAGATAATATCAAGCGTCCCGATTCACGTTCCATCCTAGATGATATAGAACCTACTTCTGATTTATGCAAGGTGAACCTTGAACTGATGGAGAAGTATCCAATGGTTAGATTCATGGACGATGCTCACTTTGGTTGGAGGAATCACCGCGAGGCGATGGAGGCTACCTTGAACTATATAACTATGGTCGAGGCTACCTATCGCACTAAAAAAAAGATAGGTGAAGTAAAGGACAAAGCGACAAACGCTAACAATATATTTTTGCAAGCAAACGCTTGACAATCGACCAGAAAACAAGCACTATAAGTAAAGTTAAAGGACTACATTATGTTACCATATATATTAACTGATAACTCGCTGACCATCGTTGTAGATGGTAAGGCACTTACGATGGAGAGTTCAAACCCATCGTTCAACGAGGCAACCAAACTGCTCGCAGAAGAAAGGTTTGATGAATTGCCTGACTTGTTCGACATACCAAAAGCAGTCGAAAAGTTCGCGGACGGCAACATCTCTGTTTCTGATGGAGAGGTGCGCTATAAGGACGAGGTGATTCACAATCACGTTGTTGGTCGAGTTCTCGACTTCATGCGTCAGGGATTGCCATATAAGCCTCTGGTGAGGTTTTTGGATAAGCTGATGGAGAATCCGTCACGCCGAGCAGTAAACGAACTGTATGCGTTTTTGGAACACAAGGCGATGCCTTTGACTCCCGATGGCAATTTCCTCGCGTACAAAGGCGTGAGAGAAGATTATACCGATTGGCACTCTGGCAAGTTCTCTAACAAGGTTGGAGATGTAAACGAAATGATTCGTAACAAGGTTTGTGATGACGCAAACATTGGATGCTCTCACGGGTTTCATGCTGGTTCTTTGGACTATGCGAGAGGCTACGGTAATGGAGGTCATTTGATGGTTGTCGAAATCGACCCTCGCGATGTTGTCAGCGTTCCGCTCGACTGCGAGCAGCAAAAACTCCGCACGGCAAAGTACAAGGTTGTCGCCCACTTTGAGAAGAAGTTGGAAGAACCCATGTGCGACGATTACGGTGATTACGATAACTGGGAATGGGAAGATAAAGAATCCTCCGATGAATCGTATGATGATGGATTCAATGCTGGTTACGAGGCGGCAAAACAGGATTTGGTGAAGTTGGCCCAAAAGCGTGATGCTAAAGGTCGCTTTGTCAAGTAGCGTAGTAGCAAAGTCATAGTGACTTGTCGGAGCGTATAAGTTGGTTGTTTGCTTATTGTCAGTCTCCGACAAGTTTCTACTACTTGTAAAAACATTAACCTAAACAACAAAAAAAAATTATTTATGATTACTACTACTAAAGTCGAAAACTTCTTTGATTCAATCAGAGACAAGGATATAGAAACATACAACGATTATTGGGGCGAGCTAAAGCCACAATCAAACAATGCCGCTTTTCGCCGCTACTTGTTCGCCTTCATGTCGGTGCATACGAGTTGGAAGAATAACTGCAAGGGCTACAACGCAATCAAGCAATTTGGCAAGTGGACACTTGAAAAAACTAACCAATTAGAACTTTGGAATTACAATGCAGACACTTTATTCTCGACTATTGAGGCTACCAGAGTTGGTATGCAGAACAACCGTACCAATTACATTGGGACTTTTAGTGATAACTTTTGGAGGAATCCTGACGATTACTTGTGCCGTGCTGATGGCGAAGGATGGACTGAATGGCGCGATAGATTGGCTAAAAAGATTCTTGGTCTAGGCAAAGCTAAAACATCGTTCGCGATTGAAATGCTGTTCCCGCTTGAAGCTCAAGTGGTTTGTATGGACACGCACTTGTTCCAAGTATATGGATTGAATCAGACTAAA
>NZWA01000028.1 GCA_002697505.1 Flavobacteriales bacterium
GCTACGGGTCTAGCTCATTATCTTGAACATATGCTGTTTAAAGGAACTGATGTTTATGGTACTTTAAATTATGAAAATGAAAAAATATTATTAGATAAAATAGAGTTACTTTATGAGGAATATCGATCTGTAGATATGAATGATAAAGAGAGAAGAAATAAAATTTGGAATAAGATTGATTCTATTTCTGGTGAAGCAGCTAAATATGCAATTGCAAATGAATATGATAAAATGGTAACTGGTTTAGGAGCCAAAGGAACAAATGCATACACTTCTAATGAAAAAACTGTATACATAAATGATATACCATCAAATCAAATTGAGAAATGGTTAAAATTAGAGGCAGAACGATTTCGCAATCCTGTTTTTCGTCTTTTTCATACAGAATTAGAAGCTGTATATGAAGAAAAAAATATAAGTTTAGGAAATGACGGAAATAAAATGTTTCATGCGCTTATGAATGGTTTGTTTCCTGCTCATCAGTATGGACAACAAACAACAATTGGTACAGTTGAACATTTAAAAAATCCATCTCTTACTGAAATAAGAAAATATTTTGATAAATATTATGTTCCAAATAATATGGCAATTTGTCTTTCTGGAGATTTTGATTTTGATGAAACAATTAAACTTATTGATAAATATTGGGGTGGTTTTGAAAGAAAAGAATCACCGTCTTTTGAAGCGATTAATGAACAACCTATAACATCTCCAGTAGTTAAAGATGTTTACGGACCTGAGGCAGAGAGACTATACTTAGGATTTAGATTAAAAGGTGCAAAAAGTGAGGATTCAAAACTATTGTCAATGGTTGACATGATTCTTTCAAATACAACTGCTGGATTAATTGATTTAAATTTAAATCAGACTCAAAAGATTATCGGAGGAGGTTGTTTCCCATATATTTTATCAGATTATTCTGTTCACGGATTTTATGGCTCTCCAAAACAGGGTCAAACTCTTGAAGAAGTCAAGGAACTTTTATTATCTCAAATAGATGAAATTAAGTCTGGCAACTTTTCAGACTGGTTGTTAGATGCTATTGTTTCTGATTTTAAATTAAATCAAATTAAGAAATATGAAACTAATAGAGGTAGAGCAGATGAATTTGTTGAAGCATTTATTTTAGATATTCCATGGGGAAAATATCAAAATGAAATTAAAGAATTAGAGAATATAACAAAACAACAGATTGTTGATTTTGTAAATAAAAATTATTCAGATAACTATGTAGTTGTTTATAAGAGAAATGGAGAAGATAAATCTTCATTACAGGTTACAAAACCTAAAATTACTCCAGTAACTGTTAATAGAGAAGATCAGTCTGAATTTTTAGTTAATTTACTTTCCGAACAATCTAAAGAAATACAGCCTGTATTTCTAGACTTTGAGAATGACTTAAGTAATTCAAAAATTGGTGATGTTGATTTTACTTTCAAGAAAAATAATGAAAATCAGAGATTTCAGCTTAAATACATTTTTGATATGGGAACTGATAATGATAGAAGGATTGGTTTAGCTGTTGATTATTTAAAGTATTTAGGAACCCAAGAACTTTCACCTGCTCAAAAACAACAAGAATTTTACAAGTTAGGTTGTACTTTTACTGTACTATCCTCTAAAGATAAGGTCGAAGTAACCTTAAGTGGTTTAGCTGATAATTTTGAACCATCGGTAAAATTATTTGAAGATATTTTAGCAAACGCTGTTCCTAACGATGAAGCTCTTATTGAGTTGAAGAAAAATGTTTTAAAAAATCGTTCTGATGCTAAATTAAACAAACAAATTATTCTTTGGAGAGCTTTAAGCAATTATGCAAAATACGGATCAAAATCTTCGTTTACTAATATTATTACTGAAAGTGAACTAAATAGTATTTCATCAAAAGAGCTTGTTGAATTAATACATGGTTTACTTAGTTACAAACATAGAATTAGTTATTATGGCCCAGATAATATAGATGCTATTAGCAAGAAGTTAGATGTTTTACATTCTAGCAAATCAAATTTAAAGCCATACCCAAATAAAGCTAAATTTTCTGAAAATTTAATGGACAAACCTATTGTATATATAGTTGATTATGATATGCCTCAAGCCGAGATTTTAGTTTTATCTAAAGGAGAAAAGTTAAATATAAATAAATACCCAATAATCAAGTTACATAATGAATATTTTGGTGGTGGTATGAGTTCTATAGTTTTTCAAGAAATGAGAGAATCCAAAGCATTAGCATATTCAGTTTATAGTGCTTACAGAACACCAAGTAAGCTTGAAGATAGACATTATGCAATGTCATATATTGGTACTCAAGTAGATAAATTATCTGAGGCAATGAAAGGAATGAATGAATTATTAGATACAATGCCTGAATCTGAAGCAAATTTATCAAATGCCAAACAGTCAATTATTAAGAAAATTAGAACCGAAAGATTAACAAAATCAACAGTATTGGATGAATATGAAAAAGCAAATAAAATGGGTGTGAATTATGATATTAGAAATGATGTGTATAATCAGGTAGAGAACTTTGATATGGATGATCTATTAACTTTTCATAATTCACATATGAATAATAATGCCAGAGTTGTAATGATTCTTGGATCCAAAGAAAAATTAGACTTAAACGTTTTGGCGAAATATGGACAAATTCAGGAGTTGACATTAGAAGATATTTTCGGCTATTAATTAATCATTTAATATGAAAGAAAATAATTTAAAAATTACATATACTATAACAGATGAAGCTCCAATGTTGGCTACATATTCTTTGTTTCCAATTTTAAAATCATATGTTTCCAAAGCAGGCATTTTACTTGAGCAAAAAAATATTTCTCTCTCTTCAAGAGTATTATCAGCCTTTCCAGATTATTTGCAAGATACTCAAAGAGTAAATGATGATTTGTCAGATCTAGGTCATATGGTGAAAGATAAAGATGCAAACATTATTAAATTACCAAATATTTCAGCCTCTATGCCTCAGTTGTTAGCAACTATTGAAGAACTTCAGAATAAGGGATATCTTATTCCAAATTATCCTGAAAATCCGAAAACCGATGAGGAAATTGATATTCAAAAAAGATATAACAAAGTTAAGGGTTCTGCTGTTAATCCTGTTTTAAGAGAAGGTAATTCTGATAGAAGAGCACCTGGAGCTATTAAAAATTATGTAAAAACAAATCCACATAAAATGGGCTCGTGGAATATTAATTCTAAAACTCATGTTTCATCAATGAAATCTGGTGATTTTCATCATAATGAAAAATCATTTTGTACAAGTAAGCCCACTAATGTTTCAATAGAACTGTTTTTGAAAAGTGGTGATGTTATTGTTTTAAAGAAAAATATTTCATTGCTTGATGGAGAAATTATTGACGCTTCATTTATGTCTAAAAATAAATTGAAAAAGTTTTTAAAATCGGAAATACAGAACTGTAAAGATTTTAACTTACTTCTTTCATTACATATGAAAGCGACAATGATGAAGATTTCTGATCCTATTATTTTTGGATATGTAATTGAGATTTATTTTGCTGATTTGTTTAAAAAATATCATAACGTATTTCTTGATATAGGTGTTGATATTAGAAATGGTTTCGGTGATATTTTAGAAAAAATACATAATTTGTCTGATAATCAAAAATCAGAAATATTATTTGATATAGAAAGAATATTAGAAAGCAATGCTAGTCTTGCAATGGTAGATTCCGACAAAGGAATTACCAATTTACATGTTCCATCAGATGTAATAATTGATGCATCAATGCCTGCAATGATTAGAAATTCTGGAAAAATGTGGAATAAAGAAGGTATAACTCAAGATACAAAAGCAATCATTCCAGATAGTTCATATTCAAGTGTTTATAGTGCAACTATTGATTTTTGTAAAAAACATGGAGCTTTTGATCCAGCAGTTATGGGAACTGTTCCTAATGTTGGATTGATGGCGCAAAAAGCAGAAGAATATGGTTCTCATGATAAAACATTTGAAATTAATGAGTCGGGTATAATAAAAGTTCTAGATGATAAAAGAAATATTTTACTTGAACACGTAGTTGAAGAAGGTGACATTTGGAGGATGTGTCAAACAAAAAATGATCCAATTAAGGATTGGGTGAAACTAGCTGTAAGTAGAGCTCGAATTACAGATTGGCCAGCAGTTTTTTGGCTAAATGAAAATAGAGCACACGATGCTGAGTTAATTAAAAAAGTACATAGGTTTTTAAAAGATCATGATACTGATGGTCTAGATATTAAGATTTTAGATCCTTATAATGCAACAATTTTTACATTGGAAAGACTAAAAAAAGGTCTAAATACTATATCTGTTACAGGAAATGTTTTAAGAGATTATTTAACAGATCTTTTTCCTATTTTAGAGTTAGGTACATCAGCTAAAATGTTATCAATAGTTCCTTTAATGAATGGAGGAGGTTTGTTTGAAACTGGTGCTGGTGGTTCCGCACCAAAACATGTCCAACAATTTATTAAAGAGGGACATCTCAGATGGGATTCATTAGGCGAGTTTATGGCAGTCTCTGTTTCTTTAGAACATCTATCTCGAACTAGTAATAACAAAAAAGCATCTATATTATCTTCAACCTTGGATTTTGCCATTGAAAAATTATTAAAATCACAGAAATCTCCTGGTAGAAAAGTAGGTAAAATAGATAATAAAGGCTCACATTTTTATTTATCAATGTATTGGGCTGAGGAATTAGCAAAACAAAAAGATGATTTAAATTTATCAAATATTTTTTCAAATCTGTTTAGAAACATGCAAGAAAAAGAAAGAGATATTATTAAAGAATTAAATTCAAATTTAGGAAATAAAATCGATATAGATGGGTATTATCTACCTAATGCAGACACACTAATTAAAGCTATGCGCCCAAGTCGTATTTTTAATGATATAATTGATAATTTTTAGATTGATTAAGTATCATTATAATAACTTTTGAAAATTGGTAGTACAGAATGTATTTGGTGTAATCTAACCGCTGTAATTTTATTATAATATTGTTACTTCATTTTCTAAAGAAATATTGTACGCAGCTTTAACTTTTTCTTTAATTATATTGGCAAAATCAAGAATTTCTTTACCATTTGCCTGATCATAGTTTACTAGCACAAGTGCTTGAAATTTATGAACTCCAACATCTCCTATTTGAAATCCTTTTAACCCAAGATTATCAATTAACCATCCTGCAGCTACTTTAACTTTTTTTTCATCAATTTCATAACCAATTATTTTTGGATATTTAATTTTTAAATTTTTAAAATCTTGTAGTTCAATAGTTGGATTTTTAAAAAAACTACCACAATTAGCAAGCTCTTTTGGATTTGGTAATTTTTTATTTCTAATTTTTATTATTATGTCACTTATATTTTTAGGGTTAAGTGATAGGTTTAAATTTTTTAGTTCATTTTCAACATCACCGTATGAAGTTATGTTTAAATATTTTTTACTTAACTTAAAAATGACTTTAGTTATTACATATTTATTTTTGCATTCATTTTTAAATATTGATTCTCTGTATTTGAATTTGCATTGCTTGTTGTTAAAATTTTTAGTTTTACCACTTTCAAGTTCTATAGCACAAACTTTTTCAATTGAATCTTTTACTTCCATTCCATAAGCTCCAATGTTTTGTATGGGGCTTGCTCCAACACTACCTGGAATTAATGCAAGATTTTCAATGCCAGAAAAATTATGCTTAACACTCCAAAGTACAAAATCGTGCCAGTTTTCTCCAGAACCAACTTCTATCCAAACATGATTTTTATTTTCTTTAATAATTGAAATTCCATTAATATTATTATGTAGTACAACATTATAAATACTTTTAGTAAAAAGTATGTTTGAACCACCACCGAGTATAATAACTTCATCAGTGTTCATTTTTTTCAAAACAGATAATAATTCTTTATTTGAAGAGAATTTTGCATAAAATTTAGCATGTGCATCAACTCCAAATGTGTTGTGTTTTTTTAAAGAGTAATTATTTTTAATAATGCACATTTATAGTGATTCAGGATCTATTTCAACAATTTTTTTATCATTACACTTAACAGTTCTCTTCTTAACTTTTCTCATTATTTCATAGTCATGAGTGGCAATTATAATTGTTGTGCCTGATAAATTAATTTCTTCTAATAGTTGAATAATTTTTATAGATTTTTCAGGGTCAAGATTGCCTGTTGGTTCATCTGCCAGTATAATTTTGGGTTTATTTAAAAGTGCTCTAGCAATAGCTGCTTTTTGTTGTTCTCCACCAGAGAGTTCATAGGGCATTTTTTCTTCCATGCTATCTAAATGAACAGCATTTAAAACTTCTTTAATTCTATTATTGATTTTGATTTTATCTTTCCAACCAGTAGCTTTTAAAACAAATTTCAGATTGTTATAAATATTTCTATCAGTTAGTAGTTGAAAATCTTGAAAAACAATTCCAACTTCTCTCCTTAAAAAGGGTATATCTTTGTCCTTAAGTGACTGAATTTCAAATTCACCTACTTTTATGGAACCTGACTCAGGTTTTATTTCTGCATAAAGTGATTTCAACAAAGAGCTTTTTCCACTTCCTGTATCTCCAATAAGGTAAACAAATTCTCCGTTAGATATTTTGAGTGAAACATTATCAAATATCTGGTGGTTTTCTTGATATATATTTAAATTTTTAATAATTATCATTAATTTATTCTTTGAGTTTAAATACTTTACCAAACGGTATTGTTTCAAGTAAATTTAAAATTTTTTCACTATTATTTTTTAAGTTATTTTTTTTTAAACCATTTTCAGCTTGACTTAATCTGAAATATGCAATTAATGTCATGTTCTCATCACGTATCTGAACAAAGTCAGGAATTATTTTAGTACCCTTTATTTTTAAAATATATAACATATAGCAAAGTAAAAAATTAAACTACAATATTCAAAGTTTAATATGACAATTGTTAAGAAAAGGTGTTGAAAACTCTATTTTTCATAAATTTAAATTCATGTTAAATTAATTAATTTTATTGATAAATTTATGTTTTGTATAAATCACTATTTTCATTAATTTGTATTCTTTGTTGTTCTATTCTATTGTATGCACAAAGTAATGTTGAAATTGCTGATAACTTATTTATAAACAAAAAATATAGTGCTGCTCAAAATTTATATAATCAGAAAATTATTTCAGGAGATTATAACGAATCAATTTTATATAGGCATGCAAAATGTTCTAAAGAGTTGTTTAATTCTGACGCCTTGTTTTTGTATACAAAGTTCTTGGAAGAATATCCGTATTCTTTTTTAGTAAATGATGTTTATATTGATATTGCATTAATTTATTATCGATCAAAGAATTATTTAGAGGCCGCGAAATTTTTTAAAAAAATAGAGCCAAAAATGTTACGAACTGATCTACAGTTTAAGCTAGCATACTGCTACTTTAAATCAGATTCTATTATTGATGCTTCTTATTATTTTTCAAAAATCATATCTGCAAATAGTAGCCTAAGTGACCCTTCACGATATTATTTCGCTCATATTTTATATTCACATGAAAATTATGATGAAGCTCTTGAAAACTTTTTAAAATTAAAAAGTTCTGAAAAATTTTCATCAATTGTTCCTTACTACATAGCTCAAATTTACTTTATTAAAAAAGAATATGACAAAGTAATAGAGTTAATATCTAAAATTATAAATGATTTGCAGCCCTCTAGATATTCTGAAATGAATAGATTGTTAGCTGAGGCTTATTTCCATGTTAATGATTTTAATAATGCTACTCTGTATTTTGAAAAGTATATGGCAGCTTCAGAACCTTCAGATTATGATCTTTATTTGTTAGGATTATCATATTATAACATAAATAATCATCAAAATGCAATTGATAATTTTATTAAGATTTCTAGTTTGTCAGATTCTCTAATGCAATATTCAGCTTATTATTTAGGGTTTTGTTATATAAATACAGATAATTTTAATTATGCAATGCAAGCTTTTAAAAAATCATCTGATTTAAATTATAATTGGGCACTTAAGGAAGAATCTTATTATAATTATGCTAAATTATCGTATGAACTTAATCTTCCCTTTGATAATACTTTGAAAGTGTTAACATCCTACAACAAAATTTTCAAAAGAAGTCTAAAATATCATGAAGAAATATCAAGTTTATTAGTTAATTTATACCAGGGAAGTAGTCAGTATATAAATGCATATAATCAACTAAATACTTTAGTTTCTCTTGATAATGATAAGCAACTCACAATGCAAAATATCTCATATATTTTAGGTGTGCAGTCTTATAACAAACAGAATTATAACCAAGCAATTCAATATTTTGTAAAATCTAATAATTTTCCAATTAGTTCTGAAATTTATTTCATGAGCTGTTTTTGGTTAGCTGAATCATTTTATAAATTGAAAGATTATGAAAATGCAATTCGTGTTCATAAAAAAATAGCTTATGTTTCAAATGAAAAACTATATGAGTATGTTATAAATCAAAAATATAATAATGCATATTGCTTTTTCAAAACTAAAGACTATAAATCAGCAATTGAGTGTTTTAAAATATTTGAAAAAAGCTCAAAAGATAGTATTTATTTAAATGATACATATCTAAGAATTGCAGATGGTTATTTCATGGAAAAAAATTATTCTAAAGCTCATGACTACTATCAAAAAGCGTTTAATTTTAATTTATTTGATAGTGATTATGCTTTATATAAAAGCTCTATTGCATTAGGTTTGCTAAATAAGAATTTAGAAAAGGTTAGTAATTTAAAAAAGATTGTTTCTGATTTTTCTAGTTCAATATTTTATGATGTTTCTTTGTATGATATAGCAAATTATTATAAAAATATAAATGATTATGATTTAGCATTAAAATATTTTAACCAAGTTATTGATTATTCAATTGAAAGTCAACTTTTATCAGGTTCTTATTTAGGAAAAGCTATGCTTTATTTAAATAATAACGAATATAATAATGCTTTAGATAATTTTTTCATTGTTGCTAATAAATATCCAAAAACAAAGTATTTTAAAGAGGCTATTTCTGGAATTGAAAGAGCTTATACATCATTAGGAAAAATTGAGGATTATTTAGTTTTTGTTGAAAGTTTACCAGATTATAGTTTGTCTATACATGAACAAGACACATTAATTTATAATACTGCATTTATTAAATTTTCAGAAAAAAAATATCAATCAGCAATTGAAATTTTTAAAAAATATTTAGATGATTTTGTAGACGGAAATTTTTATATTGATGCGCTATATTATAGTGCTGTTTCATCAGTTGAGCTTAATGATTCATCATCTGCTACTTTATATTATAATTTAATTTTAGAAAATAGTGATCAAAAGTTTAGAGAGCAAGCTCTTATTTACCTCGCAAGAAAATACTATAACTCAAAAAATTATAGTTTATCAAATAAGTATTATTTAGATTTAAAAGAGATTACATCAAGTAACTCACTTAAAAGAGAAGTATTAATAAGATTGATGCATGGATATGAAAATATTAATCGAGAAAAGGCTGCTAATTACGCAAATCAAGTTTTGGATTTTGATAAAAAAGATAATTGGTTGTTAAGTAAGGCATACACGATCATAGCTAGAAACTCTTTTGATATTGGAAATTATATTAAATCAAAAAATTTTTATGAAAAAGTTGCATCTATATCATTTTATGAAGAAGGTGCTGAAGCAATGTATTACAATGCTTATTTTTCATTTTTAAATGATAGTCTTGTTCATGCTGAAAATATCATTTTTAAACTTGCTGACAAATACCATAGTGATCATTATATTGCAAAAGGTTTTATACTGCTTTCAGATATCTACGAAAAACAAAAAAATACTTTTCAAGCTAAAGCTACATTAGAAAGTATTATTGCAAATCACGATGGAGATGATCTAAGAGAATTATCTAAAAAGAAGTTGAAAAAGATTCTGGATAGCGAACAAAAAAATGTATCCCAAATTGGATCTACATCAATAATTAATGTTTCAGAAAATGAATTCGAGTATTTTTTTGATTATGATACAATTCAAATCGTAAATTTTGAATATAAAGTTAGTTCTGTAGACTCTTTAAAGTTAAATAATAGTATACTTAATAATAAATTAGATGAATAAAAGTTTGTCAATAGTTTTTGTTTTAATTTTTCCTTTTTTAAATGCCCAAGACATTCCAAATATGGAGATTCAAGTTAAAGAAGGATATAAACCTTCAATTCAAGAGTCAGTAAAGTTAAATACTAATGCTATATATGTCGACACATTAAAAAAAGACAGATCACAAGATTATAATCCAAATAATTTTAAATATAATTTTTTGTACAATACAAGAAAGTTATCACCTGCTAAAGTAAAATCAGATAAAATTTACCAAATCTATGATAATAGTCTATCTTTTTCAGCAGGTTATAAATCTGGCCCGAACTTCAGTTACCTACATAATAGTAATAGATCAAAAAACAAATCTTATTTTTTAATGATTCATCATAATTCCATCAATTCAAATATCAAAACAGGCA
The DNA here is from genome assembly GCA_002697505.1 of Flavobacteriales bacterium. Lineage (GTDB taxonomy): Bacteria > Bacteroidota > Bacteroidia > Flavobacteriales > BACL11. Next base: position 10,543 of record NZWA01000028.1, read on the forward strand.
ATGTTAATAATAAGTTTTGTCAATCTCAATCTAAAATAAATGCTGGCTATAAAAAAGTTTTATCAAAACAAATTTTATACGCCAATTTACAATATAGTCGCAATATAAGTTCGTCTTATGGAAATTATATTCCAATCAGATTTGAAACATTACAATCGAGATTTAATTTTGCTCAATTCATGTTGAGTCTAGAGACAATAGACAGTAAAAATTACTCTCAAAAAAGCACATTATTTATTTCTGATTTAAATGAAAATTCTGAAAATATTGTAGGTTTTAATTCTTTAATTGATATGGATCTTTTTAATTTACCCATCAGCTTAGATATAAGCTTAGAGAATTTTTCGAATTTTAATAGTCCTCAATCTATTGACTCAATTAAAAGCAAAAATATTCTTTTAGCAGGTTTTGCTCCATCAATAAAATTTAAAAAATATAAAATGGACTTAGATTTAGGTTTTGGAATTGATTATCAATCTGGTGAGGGTTTTGATGTATTTCCGAGTTTAATTTCGACGTATCATCCTGTTAAAAATATCATAAAAATAAAATTTGGAATTGAAGATAATAAGTATAGAAATACGTATTACAATTTATATCAAAAAAACCCATTTATTTATACGTTAGGAACAAATCAGAAAATTATTGAAGAAGATTCAGAGCTAGAACTACGTACTACTGAGCTGAAAGAAATGTTTTTTGAATTTAGTAATGTTCTAAGTAGTAATGATATTATAGATTTAGAATTTAGATATGGAGTGGTATCTAACTTACCTTTTTTTGATAATAATTTAACATCATACAATAGGTTTAAAGTTTTTTATAAAGATGATGTTTGGCAAACACATTTGACATTATCATACAATAGAAATATAAATAAAATTTTGAATATAGAGTTGTCATCAGATTACTATAAATGGAATGACAATGAAATATCACATATGCCAAATTTATTTTTATCAATATTTCCAAGCGTCAATTTGAGAGATAAAATTATTTTATCTCCAAGTATAAAATTTATTGGACCTCAAAAAGCATATCTCAAAGAAATAAAATCTTTACCATCAAGAACTTATGTAGATGCCAAATTAGATTATAAATATAACAATAAACTAAATGCAACAATCGAATTTAATAATATATTAAATATCAAGAAAGAGATTTGGAGAGACTATAAAGACATAGGTTTTTCAGCTCTAATTATGCTAACTTGGTCTTTTTAAAAGTTATTAACTTTTGTTGAAAAATAAGAAACTAATTCTTGTAATATAATTTATATTTACTATTGATAATTGTATATTTGTTTGAAAGAAAAATTTTAAACTATTAACCACACATATGACTCAAAAAGATAATAAAGCGTATAGCGCAAGTAATATACAGGTACTTGAAGGTTTAGAAGCTGTTAGAAAAAGACCTGCAATGTATATTGGAGATATTGGAATTAAAGGGTTACATCATTTAGTTTATGAAGTAGTTGATAATTCAATTGATGAAGCTCTTGCTGGTCATTGTACACACATAGATTGCTTCATTAATGAAAATAATTCTATAACTGTAAAAGATAATGGTAGGGGTATTCCAACAGGAATTCATGAGAAAGAAGGTAAATCTGCTCTTGAGGTTGTAATGACTGTTTTACATGCAGGAGGAAAATTTGATAAAGGATCATATAAGGTTTCTGGTGGTCTTCATGGTGTAGGTGTTTCTTGTGTGAATGCGTTATCATCACACCTAAAGGTTAATGTTCACAGAGAAGGAAAGATTTTCGAGCAAGAATATAAAATAGGTGTTCCACAGTATGATGTTAAAGAAATTGGATCAACTGATAAAACAGGAACTGAAGTTACTTTTCAGCCAGATAGTTCTATTTTTGAAGATACAGTATATCATTTTGATATTTTAGTTGCAAGATTAAGAGAATTAGCTTATTTGAATAAAGGAATAAATATATCAATAACGGATAGAAGAAGAAAGGATGATGATGGAAATTTCGTTAAAGAAGAATTTTACTCCAAGGGAGGATTAAAAGAGTTTGTATCTTTTTTAGATGCAACAAGAGATTCAATTTTAGATGATGTAGTTTATTTTGATGGCGAAAAAGATGGTGTGCCAGTTGAAGTAGCTATGGTTTATAATTCTTCATATTCAGAAAATGTATTTTCATATGTAAATAATATTAATACTCATGAAGGTGGTACTCATTTATCCGGTTTTAGACGTGGTTTGACTCGTACTTTAAAGAAATATGCTGATGAATCAGGATTACTTAAAAAGGTGAAGTTTGAAATTAGTGGGGATGATTTTAGAGAAGGTTTAACAGCTATTATTTCTGTTAAAGTAATGGAGCCACAATTTGAAGGTCAAACTAAAACCAAACTTGGAAATAAAGAAGTAACCTCAGCAGTCTCAAAATCTGTTAGTGTAATGCTAACAAATTATTTGGAAGAAAATCCGGAACAAGCTAAAACAATAGTTCAAAAAGTTATTCTTGCCGCAACAGCAAGAAATGCAGCGGCTAAAGCAAGAGAAATGGTACAACGAAAAAGTGTACTTACTAGTGGTGGATTACCTGGTAAATTATCTGATTGCTCAGAAAAAGATCCAGAAAAATGTGAGATATTTTTAGTCGAAGGAGATTCAGCAGGTGGTACTGCAAAGCAAGGTAGAGATAGACATTTTCAAGCTATAATGCCTCTTAGAGGTAAAATATTAAATGTTGAAAAAGCTATGCAACACAAAGTATTTGAGAATGAGGAAATTAAAAATATGTTCCAAGCTTTGGGTGTTTCTATCGGAACTCATGATGATGAAAGAGAATTAAATATTGAGAAATTGAGATATCATAAGGTTGTTATAATGACAGATGCTGATATTGACGGAAGTCATATTGCAACATTATTACTTACATTCTTTTTTAGATTTTTAAAGCCATTAATTGAAAATGGCCATGTCTATATTGCTACTCCTCCATTATATCTTTTAAAAAGAGGTAAAGATCACAGGTATTGTTGGGATGAAAATCAAAGAGATTTAATGATTGAAGAAATGAAAGGAGGAAAAGATGTGAATGTTGTTATACAGCGCTACAAGGGTCTTGGAGAAATGAATGCGTCTCAACTTTGGGATACTACTCTAAATCCTGATAATAGAACGTTAAAACAAGTGACAATAGACAATGCTGCAGAGTCCGATAGAGTCTTTTCGATGTTAATGGGTGACGAAGTGCCACCTAGAAGATCTTTTATTGAAGCAAATGCAAAGTATGCTAATATTGATGCATAATAATTAACTAAATTTAAATATATGAAAATTACAGTTGTTGGTGCGGGAGCGGTCGGTGCAAGTTGTGCTGAATACATTGCAATAAAGAATTTTGCTTCTGAAGTTGTTTTGTTAGATATTAAAGAAAATTTTGCAGAGGGTAAAGCAATGGATTTGATGCAAACATCTTCTTTAAATTATTTTGATACAAAAATTATAGGTTCGACAAATGATTACTCAAAGACTGAAAATAGCAATATTGCAATTATTACATCTGGAATACCAAGAAAGCCTGGAATGACAAGAGAAGAACTTATAGGTATAAATGCAGGAATTGTAAATAACGTGGTTTCTCAATTATTAAAATACTCTCCAGAAGTTATTCTAGTTATTGTAAGTAATCCAATGGATACAATGACATATTTAGTAAATAAACAGTTCAATTTAGAAAAAAATAAAGTAATTGGGATGGGGGGTATTTTAGATAGCGCAAGATTTAAGTATAGAATTGCAGAGGCATTAAAATGTCCTATTTCTGATGTTGATGGAATGGTTATTGGCGGTCATTCTGATACAGGAATGATTCCATTAATTGGAAAAGCAACAAGAAATGGAATCAGTATCGATACACTTCTGACAAATAGTATTAAAGAAAAAATTGTACATGAAACCAAAATAGGAGGAGCTACATTAACATCAATGTTAGGAACATCTGCTTGGTATGCTCCAGGAGCTGCAGTGTCTTCCCTTGTTCATTCAATAGCATGTGATCAAAGAAAAATGTTTACATGTTCTGTTTATTTAAATGGTGAATATAATTTAGATGATATTTGTATTGGTGTTCCTGTAATTATTGGAAGTAATGGAGTACATGAAATTATAAAGTTAGATCTATCTGAAAATGAAACTGAAGATCTAAAAACATCTGCTAGAAGTGTAAAGTCTACAAATTTGTTATTAGATAGTATTGATCTAAAATAAAAAGTTCATACTTATTTGTTGTTTTAATAAAACTTATTAGTTTTGCATCCCTTTTAAAGACTAATAAAAATGAAAAAAGATATTCATCCTGAGAATTACAGACTTTGCGTTTTTAAAGATATATCAACTGATTACGCAATTTTAACAAAATCATGTGCTGAAAGTAATGAAACGATTAAATGGGATGATGGTAAAGAATATCCTTTAATTAAAATGGAAATTTCTTCAGATTCTCACCCTTATTATACAGGTAAAGCAAAAATGGTTGACACGGCAGGACGAGTGGATAAGTTTAAGAATAAGTATAAAAAATTTAACAAGTAGTTATAATCTATATAATTTAGAAACCCAGAAATTTCTGGGTTTTTTTTATTTATATTTGTTTTATGAATGTTATATTATTTGATGTCGATCCTGCAAATTATTATCCATTAAGTTATACAAGACCTATTTCATATTTTAGAATAGGTATTTTAACAATTATAGAAAAATGGCAGAATTATTACAAAAATGTTTCTGTTGAAACACAATCATATTTAAATCATAAGTATAAGATTAATAAAGAAAAAGATAACTTATGGATAAATTCAAAAATTTTACCTTCTGATGAACTATTGATTGAGATTAAAAATCTCAGAAGGGGTGAGTTGCTTGAAAAAAATGGTGATGTAATAGCTTTTCGTAACAAGTTATTTGATGTGAAAAAACTAAATTGTATAGAATCAAATGCTAATTTTATATCTATTGAAAATATATGCGATCTTTTTACTTATAACGATATTGAAATTAAAAATGATTTTAAAATTTTAACTAGAAAAAGAAAATCAACTAAAATTGATAGTAGTAATACTATTATAGGCGAAAATATTTTTGTTGAGGAAGGTGCTAGTATTTCATGTTCTATATTAAACTCTAAGCAAGGTCCTATTTATATTGGTAAAAATTGTCAGGTGATGGAAGGTTCGATAATAAGGGGACCATTTGCTATGCTCAATAATTCAGTTTTAAAGATAGGTTCAAAAATTTACGGAGCAACGACACTAGGACCTTATTCTAAATTAGGTGGTGAGGTAAATAACTCTATTTTATTTGGCTATTCTTCGAAAGCTCATGATGGTTTTTTAGGTAATTCAGTAATTGGAGAGTGGTGTAATTTAGGTGCAGACACCAATACTTCAAATTTAAAAAATAATTATGATGATGTGCGACTTTGGAATTACAAGTTACAGTCTTTTCAAAATACCAATTTACAATTTTGTGGTTTAATTATGGGTGATCATAGTAAATCAAGTATAAATACGATGTTTAATACAGGAACAGTTGTCGGAGTTAATACAAACGTTTATGGATCTGGATTTCCACGAAATTTTATCCCTTCATTTTCTTGGGGGGGAGCGAGTGGCTTTAAAATTTATGATATTGAAAAAGCCTTGTTAGTTGCAGAAAAAGTTTGTTTGAGAAGAAACATAAAAATTAGTGATTTAGATAAAAAGATTTTATATGAGGTGTTTAACATGACAAAATGTTATAGAAGCTCATATTAAATTATGACAAAAAGACCTGGTTTAAACTCTGGCATACAACTTGCAATAGAACTAAAATAAAAAAAATGATAAATTTATTAAGTAATTTAAATCATCGAGATCAAGATAATTTATGTAAAGTATTGCAATGTAATAAAGAAGAATTATCAAGGCTTTTTAAACAAGCTGAAAAATTATATAGTAAGAAGTATAGTTTATATGAAATTTATATGAAAGTTTTACAGCAGGGTTTTAATGTTAGAGAAGCTACATTAATTGGTATTTTATGTGGAAGTATAATTGGATATAATTTTGCTGAGGAGGATATGGAGAATGCTATCAAAGATAAATTGTTTAATGCATTTAAAAACAATAATTTATACAACGATAGAAAATAGTTGAGCATGAAATATAAAACACTCGATCAAAATTATTTTTTATCTGACATTATTGAAAATGACACAGAGTTTCTTCCATTAATGAGTGATGAGGATGAAGCAAAAATTTCTAAAGAAAACACTCCTGAAGTTCTTCCTATTTTACCATTAAGAAATACTGTTTTATTTCCAGGAGTTATTATTCCAATTACAATTGGCAGAGAAAGGTCAGTTAAGCTGATAAAGGATGCTGATTCAGGAAACAAAACAATAGGAGTTTTATCTCAAAAGGAGTTTGATACTGAAGAACCTGTTATTGAAGATTTGAATGTAATTGGTACAGTAGCGCATATTTTAAAGATGTTAAAAATGCCAGATGGCAACATTACAGCTGTTATTCAAGGAAGAAAGAGATTTTTCTTAAACGAAATTATCAGTAGTGAGCCGTATTACAAGGGAAAAATTTCTGAATTAAAAGAAGTTAAGCCAATTGAATCAGACGATGAGTTTGATGCATTAGTAGATTCTGTAAAAGATTTAGCACTAAAAATAATTGAAGAATCACCTAATATTCCTACAGAAGCCTCCATTGCTATTAAAAATATAAAAAACACAACTTTTGCAATTAACTTTATTTCATCGAATATGAATATAAGTTTATCTGAAAAACAAAAGTTATTGGAAGAAGTAGACTTGAAAAAAAGAGCAATTTTATGTCTTGAACTTTTAACAAAAGAACTTCAGTTATTAGAGATGAAAAATAAGATTAGATCTAAAGTTCAAATAGATTTAGATAAACAACAAAAAGAGTATTATTTGCATCAACAAATGAAGGCTATTCAAGAGGAGTTAGGTGGTAGTGGTTCTCACAAAGAAATTGAACAAATGCGAAGTCTAGCTAGAAAGAAAAAGTGGAATAAAGAAATTGGTATTGCATTTGAAAAAGAACTTAAAAAGCTACAGCGAATGAATCCATCGATGTCAGATTATTCTGTTCAGCGTAGTTATATTGAATTAATTTTAGATTTACCTTGGAATAAATACTCTAAAGACAAGTTTGATTTAACTTTTGCAAGAAAAATTTTAGATAGCGAGCATTTTGGTTTAACAGAGGTTAAAGAACGAATTATTGAACATTTAGCGGTACTAAAGTTAAGAGGAGATATGAAATCTCCAATATTATGTCTTTTTGGACCTCCTGGTGTAGGAAAAACTTCACTTGGTAAATCAATTGCCTCTGCTCTTGGAAGAAAGTATGAAAGAGTTTCTTTAGGAGGATTAAGAGATGAAGCTGAAATAAGAGGGCATAGAAAAACTTACATTGGTGCAATGCCTGGTAGAATTATAAAATCTATCAAAAAAGCTAATTCATCCAATCCTGTTTTTGTATTAGATGAAATTGATAAAGTTACAAGAGATAATCATGGGGATCCATCATCTGCTTTACTTGAAGTTTTAGACCCTGAACAAAATGAATCTTTTCATGATAACTATTTAGAGTTAGATTATGACCTTTCTAAGGTTATGTTTGTTGCTACAGCAAACTCATTGGACACAATACAGCCTGCGCTAAGAGATAGAATGGAGATTATTGAAATTAATGGTTACACACTAGAAGAAAAAGTTAAAATTGCGCAAAATCATTTGTTACCAAAGCAATTAAAAAGACATGGCTTGAAAAAGAATGATCTAATTTTGTCAGATTCTGTTTTAGAAAAAATTATTGATCAATATACAAGAGAATCTGGTGTTAGATCATTGGAGAAAACAATTAGTAAAATAATTCGTCATATTGCTAAATCAATTGTACTTAATAAATCAGTTTACAATAAGCCAAATAAAAAACAAATTGAGTTAATGTTGGGTGCTCCCAAATTTGATCGTAAGCATGACGTTAGTAATGATATTGTTGGAGTGGTTACTGGACTTGCATGGACTTCTGTTGGTGGTGATATTTTATTTATTGAATCAATTTTAAGTAAAGGAAAGGGTCGTTTGTCAGTTACTGGAAATTTAGGAAAAATCATGAAAGAATCTGCAACTATTGCAATGGAGTATCTTAAATCTAATGCCCATTTATATGATTTAGACCCACAAATATTCCATAAGTGGAATGTTCATATTCACGTTCCAGAGGGAGCTACTCCTAAAGATGGGCCTTCTGCTGGCATCACAATATTTACAGCTCTTGTGTCAGTTTTCACAAAGAGAAAGGTAAAAGACAAAATAGCTATGACTGGTGAGTTAACATTGAGAGGTAAAGTACTTCCTGTTGGAGGAATAAAAGAAAAAGCTCTTGCCGCAATGAGAATGGATATACCGACAGTTATCTTCCCTTATA
>NZWA01000029.1 GCA_002697505.1 Flavobacteriales bacterium
TATTTGATACTGATTGTAAACTATCAATTTCAAATACTGGAAAGGCACCAAAACTTTCAAATGAAAACACCAGAGTAAAAAATATTAAAATAATATTTGTTTTCATCCTAAAATGGATTAGTTGCCCACACATTTAACTCGTTTATAAAGCCCCTATCGTCCATTTCAATAACCGATACAATAGAATGAGCAATTTCCTTAGTTGTTAATTTATTTGGTATTTCATCTCTTTCAATTCTTTCTTTATTAGCAAAAGCTGTGGTAACTTCACTAGGATTTAACTGACAAACTCTTATATTATATGGTCTTAGTTCTGCCTGCCAACACTGAGTTAAAGATCTTACTGCAAATTTTGATGATGAATAAATACTCCCCCCATTATACCCTTTTAGACTTGCTGTTGATCCAATATTTATAATTGTTCCGGATTTATTATTTTTCATTAAAGGAGTTATTTCTTTAGTTAATAAAGATAATCCAAAAACATTTGTTTTATAAATGGTCATAAAATCATCAGCATTTAAATCTTCAATATTTCTTCTGAAACCAGTACCGGCATTATTAATAAGTACATCTACTCTATTTTCTAATATCTGTAAACATTCTTTGGTTTTATTAGAAATATTATCTAAATCTGAAATATCAAAAACAATATATTTCGCACCTGTATATTCAATTACTTTTTTCAATCTATCTTCAGATCTTCCAGTTATCAAAACATTTGCACCCTTTTCTACTAACGCTTTAGCAGTTTCTTTTCCTATACCCAAGCTACCTCCTGTCAATAAAATATTTTTTCCTTTAATATCCATATTTAATAGTTTTTAAATTTTTATATTATTTCATTTTGTATTTGTTCAATTAAAATAGAATCGGACTTAATACTATTTTTAATCATTGGAATGTAATACTGTAATATTTCTTGTTTCCTTTTTATTACATTCAATTCTTTATTAGACAGTCCTGTTTTATGAATATATGTACCAAAATTACCAATAATAGCCCCCTTACCTGCAGATCTATAACTAACTTTTTTATCTACTATATTAGTTAGTTCATCATTAATATTTCTTATAAAACTTTCTACCTCTTTATAAAATTCGTGGTAAGAATATTTATTTTGTATGGCAGTCACTAATGAGTCACTTTCAATTAATTCTAAAAAACCAGAATTTCTAAGAGTCAGATACTCTTCTTGGTTATCAACAAAGATTGTTCCTGAAATATAAATTGCATTTAAATAGTATCCTAATGAGTCCTTATCGTATTTAAATAACTCTTGTGAACTGTTAAGAACCCTAGAACAAGCATTTAATCCTTTCAAGTATATATCCCTATTAATTTTACTATCACTAATATCTTGTTGAATATTTACAGCTAATCTTCTTAAAGATTGATCCTTTAATTCATTTTTATAATCTAAAGCTCTATTTTTCTCTATATTAATTGATATAATAATTCCAGTAACAACAACTAGAAATTCTATTATATATTTAAATACATGTTTTTTCATTTAAACCTAATTTAATAAAAATCACATGCTAATATATAAAATCATTAAGCTTAAAATAACTAATATCGTATATTATTAATAATTTTATCTTTTGAAAACATGATTATTAAAAAGAATATATTTGGACAATACTTATTTATTAAAAAATGGTTAATAAAAATTATTGGTTTTATATCTTACAATAGATTTAGTAATACTATTAAAATATCAGGATCTGAAATAATCAATAATTTACCAAATAAAAATGTTCTTTTTGTATCAAATCATCAAACTTATTTTGCTGATGGAATAGCAATCTTACATATGTTAAATGCATCAGTAAACGGAAGGAAAAATACTTTAAAAAACTCTAACTATTTATTTAACCCAAAACTCAATATTTACTTTATTGCAGCTAAAGAAACAATGAATAAAGGATTAATTCCTAAAATTTTATCTTACACTGGATCCATTTCTATTAAAAGAACATGGAAAGAAGGACAAAAAAATATTGTAAGAGATGTAAGTAATATTGATATTAGTAACATCAAAAAGGCACTAAAAGATGGATGGGTAATAACCTTCCCTCAGGGAACTACAAAAGCTTGGGCACCAATTAGAAAAGGAACAGCTCATATTATAAAAGAAAATAAACCAATTGTTGTACCAATAATATTAGATGGTTTTAGAAGATCGTTTGATAAAAAAGGACTTTTTATTAAGAAAAAAGGTTCACAACAAAAAATGGAAGTTAAAAAACCATTAAAAATTAATTATGAAGTTTCAATTGAAGATATTACAAAAGAAATAGGATTAGCAATACATCAAGATATTTCACAAAAAGTTATAAGATAAAAAGTATCTTAGTTCTCCCCTTTTGCTTTCATATAATTATCCATTACATCAGCACTTATACCCATAAATGAGAAGCCTCCATCGTGAAAAAGATTTTGCATCGTCACTTTCTTTGTATAATCAGAGAATAGTGTGATACAATAATTCGCACAATCATCTGCTGAAGCATTTCCAAGAGGAGACAAATCATCAGCAAACTGATAAAAACCATCAAATCCCTTCACACCACTTCCCGCGGTAGTTACTGTAGGAGATTGAGAGATAGTATTAACTCTCACTTTTTTTCTCTTTCCATAGTGATAGCCAAAACTTCTTGCAATAGATTCTAAAACAGCTTTGTTATCAGCCATATCATTGTAGGAGTGAAATACTCTTTGAGCAGCTATGTATGATAAACCTAAAACTGATGCATACTCATTTAAAGCATCAAGTTCCCAAGCTGCTTGAAGTGTCTTGTGAAATGATATAGCCGACACATCCATCCCCTTCATTGTCCAATCGTAGTTTTGGTCATAATACTGCCTTCCTTTTCTTACATTTACAGACATACCTATTGAATGAAGAACAAAATCTATTTTACCTCCAAGTTCATCCATTGCTTTAGCATATAGATTTTTTAAATCTTCTACAGAAGTCGCATCGGCAGGCACGACAATTGAACTTGTTTTTTCAGCTAACTCATTAATACCTCCCATTCTAAGTGCAACTGGTGCGTTAGTTAATACAAATTCAGCTCCTTCAGATTTAGCAGCTTCCGCTACTTTCCAAGCAATTGATTTAGAATCCAATGCTCCAAATATTATACCTTTTTTTCCTTTTAAAATACTATTACTCATAATTTTAAGTTTTGTTTTACAAATATATAATTATTGATTTAACAAGTCTAAAGCATTTTTGATAGCAGCATCGGTTATATTCTTACCACTTAATAATTTTGCTATCTCCTCTACTCTATCTTCATTTGTTAATTTATGTACAGTTGAAGTTGTTTTATCATCAACTATTTGCTTTGAGACCTTTAAATGTATCTTGGCTTTAGAGGCAATTTGGGGCAAATGTGAAATAACAATTACTTGATTAGATTTACTTATATTTTGCATCATATTACCCATTAAGCTTGCAATTTCACCAGAGACACCTGAATCTATTTCATCAAAAATTAATGTAGAAATACTTGAGTTTTGTGCTGATAGAAACTTAATTGCTAGCATTAATCTCGATAATTCTCCTCCAGAGGCAACTCTCATTAGTTCTTTCATCTCCCCTCCTTTATTAGCACAAAACTGCATACTTATATTCGAACATCCAAACGATTGCAGTTCATTAGTCTGCTGCAAATTGATTTGAAATTGAGCATGAGGTATACCAAGACTTTTTAAAATATCTTCAATATGATTTGTAATTTTTGGAATAACTTTTTTTCTATTGTTATCTAATATATTAGCAAGTTTAATTAATTGATCATACTTTATTTTTAAATCTTTTTCTTTTTTATTCAATAATATTCCAAATGACTCTGATTGTTCAATTTTATTATATAAATCTTGTTTTAAATCAAAAAGTTGATCAACAAATTTTAATCTATGTTTATGTAGTAAACTATTAATTAAATCAAGTCTATCTGTCATTCTCTTTAACTCATTAGGATCTGCCTCTAATGAATTTTGTAAATATGATATTTCAGAGTTAATATCTTCAAGCTCAATTACTATACTCTCAAGTCTCTTTGAAATATCTGATAAAGAGTCTAAATTTTGGCTAATTTTTTTTGCTCTATTAATATTATTTATTGCACCATTCTCATTATTAAATAATACTCGCATTTCATCTAATGCTAATGAAATAGAATCTACATTCTCTAATAATTTTATTTTCTCCTCAATAATTTCTTTTTCATTATTCTCAATTTTGGCATCATTTAACTCATTAAATTGAAATTGAAGAAATTCAAGTTCGACTAAAGATAAACTTCCATTTTTTTTGATGTTATTAATATCAGATTTTATATCGTTATATTCTTTTAATATTAATCTATATTTTAAAAGTAACTCATTTGAACCTGCCACATCATCTAAAAATATAAACTGTGCTTTAGGGTCCTTAAATACTAATTTTTCATGTTGAGAAAATACTTCAACTATTTGAAGGCTAAATTGAGTTAAAACATTAAGTAGTACTGGTGTATCATTAATGAATGCTCTACTTTTCCCATTGATACTAATTTCTCTTCTAATAATTGTTTCTTGATCAAAATCTATATCGTTGTCATTAAAAAATTTCTTGTGAGAATCATTTAATAAAAATTCTGCTTCAATTATGCTTTTTTGTGTTGCTGATGATTCTGCAAATCGATCAACCCTCTTGCCCAAAACTAATGAAAGAGCATCCAACATTATAGATTTTCCAGCTCCTGTATCTCCAGAAATTACCGTAAATCCATCGGTAAAATCAATTTCTACATTTTTGAATAAAGCATAATTGTTAATGTGAAGTTTCTTAATCATCTACCCATTTCTGATTGTTTAACAATGTCTTGATATTTAGATGATCTTGATGGATCTATTTCAATTAGTGTTTTTATTATTCTTGCTTGTTCATTTGGAAATGCCTCAGAATATATTTTGGTGATTTCATCGGATTTAGCATCAAAAAATAGTTGCAAAATAAAAGCCGATGAATTTTCTCTGTATATACTTCTTAAACTTTCTAGAGCATCAGTTATTTCATACCTAGCATCATCGGGTTCTTCAGCTAATTTATCCATTCCAAGCCTATGATATCTGTACATAGTTGATTGATAATCACTATATCTCGACTCTAACATATTATTAGCTATCCAGTATCGATTTCTGTCATTTTCAAATGCCTTCCACCCTTTTTCAGGTGCATTTTGTGCATTGGTAACTATTCTTTGAGCTTTAGTAAAATATATGTTTCCACCATCCTCAGAAAATGTGGCGAAATCCAGACCCAAAATTATATTAACATAAAATGCTAATACAGATGTTAAGTTTGATATGTGTGTTGTTTCAGAAAATTCTAAAGATTGAAACTCTAAGTATTTAAATCTAAAGTTATTATCAATAAAGTTGAACAAAGTTGATTTGTACGACGTACCATAAATTGGTCTAGTACTTTGAATTTGTATTGTTCCTTCAAATTCATCATTTGATATTCTTTTGCTTATATTAATAAGCATAGAACACTCTATTTTTTCTTCACTTTGAATATTAGTGTTTGTCCATTTTGTGTTGTTCACAAATTCATAAATAGCAGTTTGGAGTGTTCTAAAAATTTTCTTATCACTAGATTGAATTTGTGAAGAATTCACACTTATATTACACATAAGTTCTTGAGCATTAACAAATGAAGAAAATGTAAAAGCTAAGAATAATAAGAACAATTTAGGCATTTTTCGAAATTATAAAATTAATAATGTCATTTGCAACTTCTTTTTTAGATTTTAATTCAAAATCAAATTGATTAAAGTCCTTGTCAATTATAGTGATTTTATTTGTATCATGTTCAAAACCAGCACCCTCATTTTTAAGAGAATTCATAACAATTAAATCTAGATTTTTATTCTTTAATTTTGTTGTAGCATTGTCAATTTCATTATCTGTTTCCAAAGCAAAACCAACCATAAACTGACCTTCTTTTTTAATTGAGGACATTTCAGCTAGAATATCTTTTGTTTTTTCTAATGTTAATGAAAATAAACTATCACTTTTTTTTATTTTATTATTCACTTTTATTTTTGGAGTATAATCAGAAACGGCTGCTGCAAAAATTGATATATCTGATTTTGCAAATACTTTGTTAACCATTTTAAACATATCCTTAGCTGATTCAACTCTATGTAAATTTATATTTGAGTGATTGACTTCTAAGCTACTTGGTCCTATGACTAAATCAACATTACCACCTCTATTAGCAGCATTTAAGGCTAATTCTATTCCCATTTTACCCGAAGATTTATTTGATATGTAACGAACAGCGTCAATATTTTCATGCGTTGGCCCAGCTGTAATTAAAATTCTTTTGTTATTTAAATCAAGCTTTTCATTTAAATGAGATACAATATGATTTATTATTTCTGAAGGTTCAGCCATTCTTCCTTCTCCAACCAAACCGCTAGCTAATTCACCAAATCCAGATGGAATTAATATATTGCCATCACTTTCTAGCTTATTAATATTGTTAACTGTGGAAGAATGCTTAAACATATCTAAATCCATTGCTGGAGCAAAGTAAACATCGCACTTTGCAGATAAATAGGTAGCCAACAATAAATTATCGCATTCTCCGCTAGCCATTTTGGCTAAAGTATTAGCAGTAAGTGGTGCAATCACAATTAAATCAGCCCAAAGCCCTAGCTTAACGTGATTATTCCAAGAATCATCTTCAACCATTTCAGTTAGAACTCTATTCTCTGATAGAGTTGAAATTGTTAAAGGAGTTATAAAATTAGTTGAATCTTTAGTTTGTATAACTCTAACCTCTGCACCTGACTTTTTAAATAGTCTTATTAACTCAGCGCATTTATATGCTGCAATACTTGCTGTAATTCCTAATAAAACCTTTTTACCGTTAAGCATTTTTTTCTTGTGATTCATCTACTTCTTCATCTGTATTTCTCATGTAGATTTCATCATTTAATAACTCTTTCATAGCAATTGACCAAGGTTTTGGAAGACTTTCAAAAAACTTTGATACTGCAATTTGTTCTTGATTTTCAAATATTTCATCCAATTGTTCTTGATTTAATGCAAATTCTTCTAGTTTATGCATTAGTTCATCTTTCATTTTTGAATTAATTTGTGCAGATCTTTTTGCCATCACAGAAACTGCCTTGAAAATATTATCAGTTTTATCTAAAAAATCAGTTACTTCTCTAGTAATTGTTGATTTTTCTGCTCCAGTGTTTCTAAATTTCATTTTTATTAATTTTAATATTATTTAATTTACTAATAGTTTTTTCATTAATTTCATCTAACTCCTTTAAGTATTCACTTTTAGAATAGTTATCTTTGAATTGCTCATATGCATCTAATGTATTGTTTAGTCTTTCTTCAATCTTTTTACTAATACTATTTATTGCTAGTAAATATGAAGATTTAACTATTAAATATTGAATTTCTTCTCTATTATTTGTTGACGGAAAATCAATTAATACATTATCTAAAGCAACTAAAGCTGATTTATAGTGTTGAGTTGTAAAATATTGTTTGGCATTTGAAAATGCTTTAAGTGCTAACTTTTTTCTTAGTTCGTCGATGTATTTATTACATTCATCAGTACGGTCTGAATATGGAAAATAATTGACGAAGTTTTGAAGTGCATTAATTCCCTTATAATTATTTGTAGCATCAAGAGAATAATCAGGGGCTAACAAATAATAACAGTACGCTGACATAAAAGCACATTCTTCAACATATTTACTGTTGGGATAGTTATTACTGAATAAATCAAATAAGTAAGCAGCACTAATCAAATCTCCAGTTGAATAATGACTATATGCAAAATAATAACTTACTTCTTCCATTTTTTCTTTACCTAGCATTATAGTTCTAAGTTCATCAAAAATTGGTAATGCCTTATTAAACTCTTCGTTTTGGTAGTATTCAACAGCTTTTGTAAACTTATAAGAAAAATCATCACTTTTAAGTACCTTTTGATACTTACTGCAAGAAGTAAAAATTAAAAATATAAATATGTAAAGATGTTTTTTCATTTTCCGCGGCAAAGATAAAATCAATAATTGGATATTCCTAAATTTTTTTTCTCTAGGAAAACAAAGAATTCTTTTATTTATTGTGTAAAAGACTCTTAAATTGATATACAATTTCCTTAGATGCATTAATCAATGGGGGTCTAACTACTAAATTACAAATATCTTTAACATTTAATGCGGCCTTTATACCTACTGGATTTCCTTCTTGATATAAGGGTGCGTATAGTTGATATAGGTTATAATGTATGGAGTTTGCTTTATCAATATTATTATTTAATGCTTCATGAACCATCTTAGTGTATTCTCGAGGAAACAACTGACCTATTACTGATATAACTCCTTTTGCTCCCATATAAATCATTGGTAAAGTTAAAGAATCATCTCCAGACAAAACTGTAAAATTATCAGGTTTATCTTTTAAAATGCTCATTATTTGATCTAGGTTTCCAGATGCTTCCTTTATTGCAACAATGTTTTCAAAATCATGTGCTAATCTTAATGTCGTTTGGCTTGAAATATTAGAACCAGTTCTAGAGGGAACATTGTATAATATAAGAGGCTTTGGAGATACTTTTGCAATCATTTTGTAATGATTATATATCCCCTCTTGTGAAGGTTTGTTGTAATATGGCGAAACGGAGAGAATAGCATCAATACCATCAAAATCAGTTTCATTAATTTCTTGTATTATATTACCAGTACTATTTCCACCAATTCCAATAACAATAGGAATCTTGGTATATTTTCTTCTTACAAATTTTATAAGATCGTTCTTTTCTTTTTTAGATAATGTAACACTTTCACCAGTTGTCCCCAATAACACTAAATAATCAATACAACCTTTAGTCACATGATCTAACAATTTATCCATT
The DNA here is from genome assembly GCA_002697505.1 of Flavobacteriales bacterium. Classification (GTDB taxonomy): domain Bacteria; phylum Bacteroidota; class Bacteroidia; order Flavobacteriales; family BACL11. Next base: position 8,954 of record NZWA01000029.1, read on the forward strand.
GAATCGTAATCAATACTTAAATCATTATTAAAACAAGTTATAAGAGCAACACCAGAACCATGAATTTCTTTCATATTATTTGTTAATTAAATTGATATAGTGTTTAATTTCTTTTATTAATCGCTCAATAGATTTATCTTCTTTTAAAGATATCATTAAATCATAAATTTCAAATCCATCTTCATGAATACCAATTTTAAAATGGGCTAACGAGCTTGCAACAAGATATTTAATAGGAATAACACTGCTATCACATAGGTTTATTAAAATATCATATTCTTTTTTTACAAAATTTTGAATAATATAATTTTGTGGTTTATAGTACCAATTTAAGTCTTTTAAATAAAAAAAATCATATTGTAGTTTTGGAATATGACAATAAGAAAGCTGTTTTGCATTTACGAAACCAAGAGCTTTAACATCCTTTTTAAGATCGAAAAAATATTTTACAAATGGTTCAACTGTTTTTACTTGTTTTTCAGATGTTGCATCATAGAGAATACCAATTGATTTAGCATCATCTATATTCGAAACAGATTTTATTCTTTTGTTAAATTTAAGATCTCTTTGAAAAACCCACTGTCCAATATTTTTTTTGATATTTTCTAAAATCTCCATTAATTTATTTTGTTTAAAAATTCATCAAGAGAAATAACTTGTACTGATAGTTTTTCAGCTTTAGCTTTTTTAGCAGGCCCCATATTTTCTCCAGAAAGCACAAAAGTAGTGTTTTTTGAGATTGAACTGGAATTTTTTCCGCCATGCTGCTCAATCATCTTCTTTAATTGAGATCTACTGTAATTATCAAATATTCCTGAAACAACAATTTTCATTCCTTTCAAAGAACTAGACAATAATTCATTATCATAATTAGAATTGAATTGCAATCCTATTTCTTTTAAGATTTGAATATTTTTTATATTCATTTCATTATTAAAATAATCAACTACACTTAATGCAATTTTATCTCCTATTTCATCAACTTCGATTAAGGTGTCGAAGTTTGCAGAAATTAAATGTTCAATATTTTGAAAATGATGAGCTAAAGTTTTTGCAACTGTTTCTCCAACATATCTAATACCAAGAGCAAATAAAACTCTTTCAAAAGGAATTTGTTTCGAGTTTTCAATGCTCTCTAAAAGATTTAAAGCTGATTTTTCCGCCATTCTTTCTAAAGGCATTAGATCTCCTTTTTTCAAAAAGTAAATATCTGAAACATTAGTAATTAAATTATTCTTTAAAAGTAATTCAATTGTTTCCGAACCCAAGCCATCAATATTCATTGCTTTTCTTGAAATAAAATGTTCAAATTTCGCTTTGATTTGTGGAGGGCAACCTAAGTAATTTGGGCAATAATGTTTAGCATCTCCAGAATTTCTAATTAAAGTAGTACAACAAGATGGACAATTTAAAATATATTTAAATGGTTTAGAAAATAAATCTCTTTTTTTGTGATCTACTGCTACTACTTTTGGAATTATTTCTCCACCTTTTTCTATGTACACAAAATCTCCTTCCCTTATATCAATTTTATGAATTTGATCTTCATTATGAAGGGATGCTCTCTTAACTCTTGTTCCAGCTAAAGAAACTGGTTCTAAGTTTGCTACGGGAGTAATTGCTCCAGTTCTTCCGACTTGAAAACTAATTTTATTTAATTTGGTTAAAGCTTGCTCAGCTTTATACTTATATGAAATTGCCCATCTTGGAAACTTAGAAGTAAAACCTATCTCTTTTTGTATTTCTAAATTATCAACTTTAATTACAATACCATCTATTTCAAAAGGTAAATTAAATCGTTCTTTATCCCAAAATTTAATGAAATTTAAAACACCATCTATAGTTTTGTGTTTTTCAATTTCAGAAGGAATTTTAAAACCCCATGATTTTGCTTTTTGTAAATTTTCATAGTGACTAGCAGAAGGTAAATCTTCTCCTATTAAATAATATAAAAAACAATCCAAAGGTCTATTTGAAACTTCATTAGAATCAAGTAATTTAATAGTTCCAGATGCAGTATTTCTTGGATTAGAATAAACTTCAAGACCTTTATCTACTCGTCGTTCGTTCATTTTCTCAAATTCTTTTATTGGAATGAATATTTCACCTCTTATTTCAAAAAAACTTGGAAAATCTCCTTTTAATTTTAAGGGAATACTTTTTATTGTTTTAACATTAGAAATTACATTATCTCCTGTTACCCCATCACCTCTAGTTAAAGCTTGGATTAAAATACCATCTTTGTATGTTAAACTAATAGATACTCCATCATATTTAAGCTCACAGACATAATTAAAATCTTCATCAACTAGTTTTTTTATTCTATTATCAAAGTCATAAAGTTCGTCGGAGGAGTAAGAATTAGCAAGTGATAACATTTTATATTTATGTTTAA